>NZ_JAGQBS010000030.1:0-6847 GCF_024345755.1 Cyanobium sp. L1E-Cus
TTGGCATCTGGTTCACCGCCCTTGGCGTGAGCACGATGGCCTTCAACCTCAACGGTTTCAACTTCAACCAGTCGATCCTCGACGGCCAAGGCCGTGTGGTGAACACCTGGGCAGACGTTCTGAACCGCGCTGGTCTGGGTATGGAAGTGATGCACGAGCGCAATGCTCACAACTTCCCGCTTGACCTGGCTGCTGCTACTGCCACCCCCGTGGCACTGACCGCACCTGCAATCGGTTGATAGTCAACAGCCCAGCTACGGCTGGGTAATACGGAATCCCAGAAGCCACCTCTCAACAGGGGGCTTTTTTATTGGCTGGGTGGTTGGGCAAGTTGTACAAGAAGTCTGGATGGGAAAGCAGTGGTCAGAACCGCAATCAGGTGGCCTTTTGCACCATGAGCAATGCCGCTTCCACAGCGAGACCGGGACCGAAACCCAAAGCCAGGCATGGGCCGTTTTGGTCTGGTGAAGTGCGCAGCCGATCCAGGACAAACAAAATAGTTGCCGACGACATATTGCCGAATTGACGTAATACCGCAGTGGAGAGATCAATCTGGGCGGGTTGCAACCCGGCGCTCTCTTGTACCGCCCCAAGGATGCGGGGCCCGCCGGGATGAACGGCCCAGGTTTCTATTTCTGGCAATGTCAGCCCCAGGCCCGCCAGCCACTGCTCCAGCCAAGGGCGCAGCTGGGCGGCGATGCGACTGGGGACTTTGGATGAGAGAACCATGGAAAAACCATGATCTTCAATGATCCAGCCCATCAGGTCTTCAGTGCCGGGAAGCACTGTTGAGGATGAGGCGACTAGCTGTAAGCCTTTTTTATTGGTTGAGCCCACACCAGCGCCATCGGCCGCTACCGCCACCACCGCACCGGCACCATCAGCGAATAGGGCATTGGCCACGATGTGGTCCGGGTTCCAGCCCTCCTGCAAGTGCAAGCTGCACAACTCCACTGCACAGAGCAGCACGCAGGCACTGGGATCAGCCTCCACAAAGGCCCGTGCCACCCGCAGTCCGTTGAACGCCCCATGGCAACCCATGAAACCCACATGAGTTCGGGCCACATTCATGGCTAGTGGCAGGTTGGCGATTAAGGCGAGGTCGAAGCCAGGGGCGCCGAAGCCCGTGCATGAAACGGTGATTAAGTGGGTGATCGCGCTGGCCTCGATAGCGGCATCCTTAAGCGCTAGACGGGAAGCCTCTAGGGCGAGCTCAAGCGCTGCCGGTTGGTAGCGCCTCATCCGCTCAGCCGTTGTGGGGTTGCCGGAGTCAGGCAGGGGAATGCAGTGGCGGTGCATCACCCCCGAGCGCTGGTAGATCCTCTCCAGCAGGCGTTGTTGACGAGGGCTGGCGTTGCCCATCTGCGGTGCAAGGGCCAGGGCTTCTTGCTGGCTGATGCGCCTTTGGGGCACCGCAGTGCCAAGACCAATCAAGGACAGGGGCATGATTGATCAGTCCGTCGAGCAGGGCAGGGCGGGCCGCTGCAGAAGCCCAATCATGGAGCCGGCGACCGAGGGGAAGCTCCCCGCCAGCCTGTGCAGCCCCCACCTGATCCTGGGGTGCCGCAAAACCACTGCCAGCACTCGGCATGATTTCTGCTTCTGTGCCACCCAGCGGCGGTGCAGGCGCCGCCACTCCGACTCAATTGCGCCATCCCAGTTCTCCAATCCGCGAAGCACTAGAGGCAGGGCAGCTAGTGAGGAGGTCAGGGCCCAGCCCATGCCTTCACCGGTGAAGGGCTCCACGTAGCCGGCGGCATCACCAAGCAGCAGCAGCCTGTGACCCGCAAGCGGAATTGTGTGACGACTGAGCGCTGCGGTGAGTTGCCAGGATGATTCCTTAAGGCCAGGCAGAGTCGCAAAGCCCGCTTCTGCCAGGATTTTTTGGCAAAGCAGGGCCGCACCACCACCGGAGCCCAGCATGGGCCGATCGAAGGCACAGGCCAGGTTTATCTCCCCGCTCTCGACCCGCACCAGACCCACATAACCGCCATGGCCCACAGCCATTTGCAGCACACCGGGCGGCAGCTCGGCAGCTTCCCCTGGAAGTACGCACCCTGCGCCAATACGACTGTGGGGCTCGATACTGGTGCTGATCTCAGCTTCGTTATCGATGGCGCGGTGGCTGAGACCCGCCGCGATCAACACCACCTTGGCGCGGACACTCCACCTTGTAGTGCCTTTATGTAGCACCACCTCCCGGTCTGGTTCTAAGCCGGTGGCGGCGGCGCCCAGTACGGCTCGGGTGCCCGTCATCACCGTGGCACCAACTGCAACAGCTGCTTCCAGCAGAGCTTGATCAAGGCGAGAGCGGGACAGGACCCGGCCAGCTCCCAGCGCGAGCGGGCTCACCAGGCCAGCTACCCCCAGCTGCAGCCGCTCAAGGGGTAGACCACCCTGGGCCGCCACTAGGTTGCCAAGTCCAGCTGTTTTAAGTGCTGCTAGGGCCTGGGGGCTGAGGCAGGCCCCACAGACTTTCCAGCGTGGAAAGAGGCGCTGCTCCACCAGCAAGACGCGCACGCCACGACTGGCCAGACCATGGGCTGCAAGGGCGCCGGCCGGTCCAGCACCCACTACCACCACATCCCAGCAAGGCGAAATATGCAACGGTCCGAGTTCAGGCATTGGCTGCATTCCGACTCCAGGCGAGCAGGAAACGCTCGGGCCAGAACCGGGTGATCTGGGCACCCACCAGGCCAGCCGATGCGGCTAGCTGCGCCACCTCGTCGAGTTGAAAGGCACCACCCACCGAGAGTGGTCCATCTATGTGCACGATCGCTGAGCGACTCAGCAGCCGGGTGCCGATCCAGGTGAGCAGCAGGTCAATGGGGCTGCGGATTAGGTCGTGCACCAACAGCTGATTGAGGGTGGCGGCGGCCATAGATCGCAGCAGGCTTTCTGCATCGGCTTCCGTGAGGTGATGCAGAAATAACGAGGTGGTGATTAGGTGATAACCGCCAGGAAGAGGGGAATTGATTGCGTCGGTTTGGAAGAAATGAGTCTCCAATCCCTCCGCCTCAGCTGCTGCCCTTGCCAGGGAAACAGCTTCAGCGCTGATGTCGCAGCCATGCACCTCCAGATCAATCCCCTCCCGCTTGGCCATGCGACTGATGGCACGCACCGTGTCGCCCCCACCGCAGGCCACATCTAGGAGGCGCAACCGCCGCGCAGGATTCAGTTTTGCTAATCGACGGATATCAGGAAAGAAGCAAGCAGTGCTGCGGGTCAACGCATTGATGCGAGCTAGACCAAGTAATGCTTGCTGATGATCCAGAGGATCAAGTCCGGGCTGATCCATCAGCTCTGGCCTTAGCTGCCGCTGACCAAGCTGACTCCATAATTGGGGCAGGGGCACCTCAAGGGCCGCTTGGAGATCAGCAAGTTTTGGCTGCAAATTGCCCCGCTGCAATGCAATCTTGTCCCAACACTAAGATCCCAACACTAAGATCCCAACATTGAGGTCGCAACTGAGAGCACTGCAGCCCAAAGGCACGGCTATCAGACTCAGAAACAGAAGGGAAGAAACTGTGTGCGGCAGGCAGCGTAACCGTCTATCAGCGCTCCGAGGCCGATTTGGTGGGCGATACCAGAGCCCGTAAGCCCTTCTGTGATGATGCCAATCGCGATACCCAACATTGCTGCTCGGCCGTTGAACAGTTCTACGCGTTTGAGCTGTTCCAACAGAATCAATTCTTCGGCCCGATGCTTAAGCCATTCTCGGCCAGCCGGAGTGTTTGTCATTTTTTTGCAACGAAGAAGGAGGAATTAGGCTCAACGATGCTGAGAGTTACAGCTATCAGGATCTCGGGGTGAGGTCAGTGGGGCGACTGAGCACGTAGGTGGTCATGCCACCGAGCACCACCACAAGGGCAATCACGGTGAATATTGCAGCTGTGTAATCGGTTTCCATGGTGATCAACCCAGGCCGATTTGGGAAAGGATGCCTTGGCCAGTGAGTAGCTCAGTGCCGAGGCCGATTACGAAACCGAGCATGGCTAGGCGACCATTCCAGGTTTCAGCAAACTCAACGAATCCGAAGCGGGAAGCAGAATCAGTCATGAGTGTTGCGGTTTGTTAAGGGAACTGTAACGCAATGTGGCTAGGGCCAGGCGGCTAGGGCCGGGCGGCGAGGACCCGTGGGCTTCCATTGGATTCGGCCTTGTCTTTGTAGGCAGTTAATAATCAGGCGAGGTAAGGATCCAGGAAGCTGAGCGGCCTTGCCATGGATGCCGAAAAGCCGAGAATGCCGCGATCCTTGTAGCTGTAGAGCAGGGTGTCGTCGTCTTCCAGCAGGAAGGTGCCACCGCGCTGGGTAAGAAAGTCGTCGCAGGGCACGTAGGTGCGCCAGTTGCCCAACACCTCGCTCATGTTGCGCAGCCGAACCGTGGCTAGTTCAAAGGGGCGCTGGAATCCGGTCCCGCCAGCCCTGGCAAAGAACGAACCTTTAATAGGTGGCAAGGGGCCGGCCTGGATGGTCTCCTCGTCGGCGATTCGCTGGGGAGCGGCCCGATCGCCCGTGTAGCCGCGCAGCACCTCGGCCAAGGTGCCGGGGGAGCCGATGCCGGCGCACATCAAAAGCAGGTTGGGCCAGGGGCCGCCGATCTGCCGCAGACCCTCGTAGAGGCCCAGGGCACGGTGCAGCCGCGGGTCTGCATCAACCTGCAGTAGCTCGCGCGGAAAGCCTGTGAACTCGCAGAAGCGATCGGCTCCGGCAGCCTGGCCGATACCGATTGCCAGCACGGCGATCCCGGCAGTCTCCAGTTGCGGCAGGGCAGGAACCAGGGCTTGGGCGTATTCGAGGCTGTCGAAATCCCCCAACTGGGGTAGTAGAAGCACCAAACGACGGCGTCCCGGACCCATCCCCGCAACGCCCGCCAGCCGCTCAACCAGGGAATCCGGGGCTAACTCGGTGCTGGACACGGGGATCGCTGCGCTCTTGAGATAGCCATCGTGACGCCAAGCCGGCTGCCTGGCGATCCGCCATTTGGATCTACAGAATCGGGTGTTGCCGGGAATAGGGGCTATGGCCGTTGAGGAGCGCAGTGCTGGAGAGTCACGCAACATCCTGCTCACTGGTGGCAGCTCCGGGATCGGTTTTGAGGCGGCAACCCTGCTGCTCCAGGCCGGTCACCACCTCACCATCCCCTGCCGGGATGGGACCACAGCCGCGCTTCTGCGCCAGCGCCTGAGCGACAAGATCGATACCCCTAGCTGCGATCTGGCTGATCTGAGCAGCATCGGGCGCTGTGCTGAAGCCTTGCTGGCCAAGGGCGAGCCGATCGATACCTTGGTGCTCAACGCCGGCTTGCAGTACAGCGGCACGGTCGAGCCCCGATGGTCGGCCCAGGGGTTTGAACTCACCATCGCCGTCAACCACCTGGGTCACCAGGCCCTGCTGCAGCAACTTTTGCCCCTGTTGATCCGGAGCAAGGCCCCTCGCTTGGTGATAACCGCATCGGAGGTGCACGACCCCACCAGCGCCGGGGGAAAAGTGGGCCTCCCGGCTGGCCTCGGGGATCTTGCCGGACTGCGTCAGGGTCCTGGGGCGCTAATGCTTGATGGCAGCGACAGCTTTAGTGCCGAGAAGGCTTACAAAGACAGCAAGCTCTGCAACCTGCTGATGGCAAGGGAGGTGGAGCGGCGGCTGAGGGAGCAGGGCACGCATCTGCCGGTGCTCGCCTGGAGCCCGGGGCTGGTGATCCCGCGCAGTAAGGGGGGCTTCTTCCGCTACAGCCGCAGCCACAACCCCGTGGGCCAGGCCCTGTTCGCCTTTGTTGCTCGCGACCTGCTGCGGCTCACCGAAACTCCCCAGAGGGCTGGCGCCCTGCTGGCCGGCCTCGCCGATGGCTCAAAACCGCACGCCAGTGGATTTCAATACTGGAGCAACCGAGTTGTGGGGCCGGGTCGGCTGCGTTTTGAGACCAGCCAACCCAGCGCGGAGGCCTGCTCCGACCCACTGGCCCGGCTGCTGTGGGATTTCAGCGTCGCGCCAACAGACCAAAAAGCCACGGTTCATATTTCTTCATATTAAGATTCAGCAAAGTGGAACGCCGATGAACGACCTGCTGGCTGTCATTTATTTGGTTTTCTTTGCGGCTATCGCTGGCGGCGCCTTCGCGCTGATGTCCCAAAACTTGCGTAGCTCCCAGCAGAGAGATTCCCTTCAAGCCCCTCGTAAACGCAGCAGGGTTCACCCAGAGGCTCCCCAGCTCGGCGAAGAGGTGCTTTACGTCGATTTTAGCCGCGAGCGTTTAGAGCAGATATATCAGCAAACCCCTTGATTTTTGAAGTAAACACGAAGCGAGTGAAAGTCTGGCGAAACGCATTCAACCTGCAACATAGATAAATTACAAAAGTGTATTTCCGTGGCAGCCGCTGCCCCGGATTCGCCGCTTCACCAGCAAATAACTGGCTCGGCACTAAAGCATTGGCATTCGGCCGGGAAGTTGGTGAATGGCGCTTTGACAGTGTTGCCTTGGCTGAGGAAATCGGGCTCACGGTGAAACTCACCCGTTTTCGCATAGAGCGCAAGAACTGGTTTGATCGAGCTAGCTGCCCCCCGGTAAGGCAACTTCAGCGCCAATTGGAAAGCGGCCTCCAGAACTTTGCGCTGCTTCGCGGCATCGGTTCCGGCCATCCCGATGCGCCTTTATCTCTATGAGTCGAAACACTCGCCTACCGCTCCAGTGCCCGCATGATCGCCATTGCTCTGGGGTAGGCCCCCCCCAGTTTCAGGAAAGTTGTCACCCCCTAATCAGTACACCCGGGGGCTTGAGGACATGACCAATGCGTCGTTACAGCGAGGCCGTCAAAGCTGATGTGAGAAGGCGGATGAGCCCACCGCACA
>NZ_JAGQBS010000031.1:0-6218 GCF_024345755.1 Cyanobium sp. L1E-Cus
TGCTTCCGCCAGCAACACATCAAGGGCGGCCTGGTGGCCGGCGGCTAGATCCATCACGTGGATGTAGTCGCGAATGCCAGTGCCATCTGGGGTGGGCCAATCACTGCCAAAAATCTGCAATTCGGCGCGGCGGCCAACGGCAACTTGGCTGATAAATGGAAACAGATTATTTGGGGTGCCAAGGGGATCTTCGCCAATCCTGCCGCTGGGGTGGGCGCCAACGGGGTTGAAATAACGCAGGCGGGCGATGCGCCAACCGGCTTCACTGGCGGCTAAGTCAGCAAGCAGTTGTTCCACAGCTGCTTTGCTGTGGCCATAGGGGTTGATCGGTTTTATCGCTGCGCTTTCAGGGATCGGCACCTGATCTGGGATGCCATAAAGGGTGGCACTGCTGCTAAAAACCAAGCTGCGGCAGCCGGTGCTTGCCATCGCCTGCAGCAAGAGGCGAGTGCCTTCTAGGTTCACCTGCCAATAAAGCAGGGGCTTGGCTACCGATTCAGCCACGGCCTTGAGGCCGGCAAAGTGAATCACAGCATCGATGGGGATGCTGCTGAAGGCCCGTTGCAGGCTGGCGGGATGGCAGATATCGCCAGCCACCAGGCTGATTTTTTTGCCGCTGAGCTGCTCCACCCGGCGCAGGGATTCCGGGCTGCTGTTGCGGAAATCATCGAGCACCACCAGTTGATGGCCGGCTTCTAGAAGCACTAGGGCCGTGTGGCTACCGATAAAACCAGCCCCGCCGGTTAAAAGCAGATTGGCCATGGCAGGGGCAGGTGAAGCTGGAATCAGTTTGGCCTTTGGCTAAATAAAGGCAAAAAATATGCAATACTCCTATTAATTGTGCACCCCTATTAATTGTGCACCCCCCCCCTCCCCTAGCGAAATTGCCCAAATATGTGCCAACGTTCTGCTGTTGAAGGTTGAGGTGGTTGAGCACTGCTCCCACCCACCCTCAACTTTTGGCAGAATTAGTGTGGCTGAAGTTTATTAAATATTTAATCCAAGAATTTACAGATATATTTAGTCAAAATCCTAGATGACAGTTTTAGTTACCGGCGCCGCCGGCTTTATTGGCTTTCACCTGAGCAGCAGGCTGCTGGAGCGGGGAACTGCGGTGCTGGGGTTCGACAATATGAATCCTTACTACGACCCAGCCCTAAAGCGGGCCCGCCTCAAGCAGCTGCAGGCCACAGCAGAGCGCACGGGCACAAGCTTCCAGTTGATCGAGGCTGATCTGGAAGACCGCGCTGCGGTGGAAGCGGCATTTGCAACCCACAAACCCAGCAAGGTGGTGAACCTGGCGGCCCAGGCGGGGGTGCGCTACTCAATCGAAAACCCAGCGGCTTACATCCAAAGCAACCTGGTGGGCTTTGGCCACATCCTCGAGGGTTGCCGCCACCACGGCATCGAGCATTTGGTGTATGCCAGCAGTAGCAGCGTTTATGGCGGCAATACAAATCTGCCGTTTTCAGAACAGCAAGGGGTTGATCACCCGGTGAGCCTCTATGCGGCAAGCAAAAAGGCCAATGAATTGATGGCCCACACCTACAGCCATTTATATGGGCTGCCGGCCACGGGCCTGCGATTTTTCACGGTGTATGGCCCCTGGGGTAGGCCAGATATGGCCCTGTTTCTGTTTACCAAGGCGATCCTCGCCGGTGAGCCAATTCAGGTTTTTAACAACGGCCAGATGGCGCGAGATTTCACCTATGTAGACGACATCATCGAAAGCCTCCTGCGGGTGCTCGATAAGCCAGCCACCCCAGATCCGGCCTTTAATCCCAGCCAGCCCAATCCGGCCAGCAGCTGGGCGCCCCATCGGGTGTTCAACATCGGCAATTCCAATCCCACACCCCTGCTGGATTACATCGGCGCGATCGAATCGGCCCTGGGCATCACGGCCACGAAGACTTTCCTGCCGATGCAACCTGGTGATGTGCACGCCACTGCGGCTGATACCTCAGCGCTAGAAGCCTGGACGGGTTTCAAACCAAACACCCCCGTAGGCGAGGGGGTGGCCCGATTTGTGGCCTGGTACCGAGAGTTTTATGGGTTGGCCAAGGCTGCCTAGGCCTTGATAGATCGCGGGCACGTAATGCGCCGGTTATCTGGATAGCTGTGTTGTGCTGTTTAGCTACACTCAAATTACTGTTTGTTTGCGGCGATGACCCTTACAACCAGCCCAGCAATACCCAACGCAACGCCCCTAAGGCTTCCTGCTGATCTGAAGCTCACACCTAAACAGTTTGAGTTGGTGTGCGCCGAAAACCGTGAATCAGTTTTAGAGCTCAATGCAAGCGGCCGGGTGCTGGTGATGACGCCAACCGGTAGCGAAACGGGTTCCCGCAATGGTGAGTTGTTTTTCCAGCTCAAACTTTTTGCGCAGCAGCAAGGGCTATGGAAAGCCTTTGATAGTTCCACCGGCTTCCTGCTGCCCGATGGCTCTGTTCTCAGCCCAGATGCGTCATTGGTGCGAATTGATCGTTGGCAGGCCCTCAGCCCCGAAGAGCGCCGTGGTTTTGCACCGCTCTGCCCGGATCTAGTAGTGGAATTAGCCAGCCCCAGCGACGAGAGCCCCCTTGCACTAATTGCTCTGCGTAAAAAGATGGCCGCCTATCAGGCAAATGGTGCATCTTTGGCCTGGCTGCTGCTGCCCCACCAACAAACCGTTGAGGTGTGGGCGGCTAATACTGAATCGCAGCGCCTAGAGCAGATCCAGCTGCTTGATGCCAGTGGCGAGCTTTCGGGTTTGCAGCTGCAGCTTGCCAAGATCTGGGCTGGCTAGCTGATCTCTGGGCCTTGGAGCAGCTCGGCCCAGGTCACAAACGACATCGCAAGCTGATCCTCCTTTGGCTGGTTGTGATGCGCACCACCCTGGAGCTGCCGGATCCTCTGTTTGCTCGCCTGAAGGCCCGGGCGTCCAGCGAGCGCCTCACTTTGAAGCAGTTGTTGCGCAGTTATGTGGAGCAGGGCCTAAGCGCCACGCCCAGCGGCTCCGGCTCGAAACGTTCGGCACACACCCTGCCGCGACTGGAGGGGCCCTTGGCCATGGAGAGCGAACACCTCAGCAACGCGGCACTGTTTGATCTGCTCAACGCGTGAGCACCACCGTTGATCTGCCGGATCTCAACGTGTGGCTGGCCCTGGCCTGGCCACACCACAGCCATCACCACCAGGCCTTGTACTACTGGGAGCAGCAGGCGGCTGAACAGTTGCTGTTCTGCACGGTGACCGCGCTTGGGTTGGTGCGGCTTGTGTGCCAGCCGAAGCATCCGCTTTGCTGGCCGCGTTTTGCCAGCAGCCGGGTGTGAGCATGGGCTCTGCTGAGCATGCCGCCCCGTCTGTGCACCGATGCCTATTTGGCAGCCCTGGCGATAGCCAATGGCTGGCGCCTGGTTAGTTTCGATCGCGATTTCGCGCGATTTGAAGGCTTGGAGCGGTTGGCGCTTTGATGCCACCGCATGTGCTGCATCGGTTAAAATTGCAGCACAACGTGAGGCGCTGGTGAAAGAGCTCAATATTCGTGAGATGCGTGCCAGTCTCGGCCAACTGGCCGAGTTGGTTGCCACTGAAGGAGAGCTGGTGATCCGTCGGCGAGGCGAGCCGATCGCGCGGGTTTTGCCTATGACGCAGCAACGGCGCCCCCCCGACCATGCCGATCTTCGCCGGCGCATGCCGTTATTGAAGACCGGCTCAGCTGATCTGATCCGCGGCGAGCGCGATGAGTGCTGAGCCGGATGAGCGCTAAAAAACGTGCCTGTCTCGATACCAGTGCGCTGGCGAAGTGGTATTTCAACGAGGCCGGTTCTGAGGCCTTTGTTGAATTTCTACAGGGGCTGGATTCGGCTGTGATCAGCAGCCTCAGCGTCACTGAGATGCGTTCCTTGCTGAGTCGCCGCCGGCGCATGGGCGATATTTCGGCTGAACTCGAGTCTGTGCTGATTGCAGCCCTTCTCGACGATATCGATCGTGGCTGGCTGCAGCGGTATCCGCTGGATGATGCACGTTTTGCGGAAGCAACGAATCTGATCGCGCGTTATCCGGAACACCCCCTCCGCACGCTGGATGCCCTGCATCTCACGGTGGCGGCTGATCTGGCGGTGTCGATTGTTGCCACAGCCGATGGGGTGATGGCTGATGCAGCCTTGAGCATGGGTTTGCAGGTTGTGCGGTTTTGAGAGGGCTTCCTGCCGCCAGCGAAGCTCTAAACCCAACCAGTCAGGCATGGGCTGTGGCCCTACATTAATGTCACTGACTTCTTCGCGACTTCGCTGTAATTCCCATGGTTCAGGTCACGGCCAGGCTTCCCGACGCCCTCGGCGCCGAGCTTGATGCAGCGGCACAGCAGCTCAACCGCTGCCGAGCCGACATCATTCGTCAGGCAATCGAGTACTACCTCGACGACATCGAGGATTTGCGCTGTGGGGTGGCAGCCCTGAAGGACCCTGCCGACCCTGTTCTCGACTGGCTTGAGGTGCGAGATGCGCTGCTCGCTGCGGATTAAACGTTCTGCGGCAAAGGCGTTGGCCGCGCTGCCGAAAGCTGACCGGGTGCGGCTGGTTGAGGCCATCAACCTGCTCTGCGACACCCCAGCCGCCGGCTCTGCCCTCAAGGGTGAATTTGAAGGACTGCGGCGGTTGCGTGTAGGGAACTACCGCGTTGTCTATGAATGGCAGCGCAGCGAACTGGTGATCCTGGTGGTGCGCATCGGCCATCGACGCGAGGTCTATCGCTGACCTGCCTCCAACAAGTGCACGCAGCCAGTGAACACCGACCGCTGGTACTACCGGGTCTTCCATAGCGCCCCCGATCTGATCCGCTCGGCCCAACCCTGCCGGTGCGGCCTGAGAGCGAGCTGGCGGCCAGCAGTCAGCAGATCCTGGCCAGTCGGCCTGATCTAAAACCGAGGCGCAAATCATGGTGATTGCCGGCACCCCCCGGGAAGAAATCCGCCACTACCGCCCAGTTCCAGGCCCTGCCGCTGGAGCAGCTGGAATCATTGGCCGACGCCCTGCTCGACTTCCAGTGCCCAGCCGACCTATCCGCCTGGCTGGCCGCCCCCCTCTGCCGCGGCCGCCGCTGGAGACAAGGGCTGATGGCGCTACCAGAGAAGCCGGCAGGGGAACGCCTGGATCCAGCTCAGCCTGGGCGGCCAGCAGACGATCAAAGGGGTCGCGGTGGGGCATCGGGTAGCTGCCGGCATGCAGGCCCTGTTGCAGCGTGATGGGCAGCAGCTCAAAGCCCTGAGCGGTGAGCAGCTGGGGCAGGTCGTTGAGCAGTTCGCCGATGCCAGGCAATTTCCCCAGGCGCACCTTGGTGGCGATCTCCCAGCCGGAGGCGGCGCTCACATGAATCGAATGGCCGGGATCGCTGATGGCGGCGTGTGCGGCAGGCGAGAGGCGATCCGGTTCAGCCAGCCACCAGAGGAGGGCATGGGTGTCGAGCAACAGCTGCGTCATCACAGGCAAGGTCAGAGCAGGGGCTGCTCCAAGGCAGCAAGCTCCTCCTCCGGAAGAGGCTCGAGCAGCAGCTCCGGTTCTGGCAGCGTGATGCTGCCAGCCAGGACTCCGGCCTGGCGGTGCGGGCGAGGCTGCTCGAGAGGCACCAAGCGCGCCCAGGGCTTGCCTCCTTTGGCCACAAGGATCGTTTCGCCGGCGTGGGCGGCATCGATCAGCCGAGAAAAGTGGGTTTTGGCCTCATGCACATTCACAACACGTTCAGCCATGGAGTGCGGGTCCATTGGAAACCAACTTAGTCCACTTGTGGACCAAGCAAGAGGCATCAGTTGATGCCCCCCCCCCTGATCACCCCTGCCATGCCAAGGTGGGCGGCATCCAGGCCAACAGCAGCTACCCAGCTGATTTCCTGCTCGATAACCTCAAGATCCAAACCAACGTGATTGAAACGGCCTGGCGCAGCGGCGTGCGGCGCCTGCTGTTTCTAGGCAGCAGCTGCATCTACCCCAAGCTCGCCGAGCAGCCGATTCGCGAGGACGCGCTGCTCACCGGGCCGCTGGAACCCACCAACGCGTGGTAAGCGATCGCCAAGATCACCGGCATCAAGCTGTGTGAGGCGCTGCGCCGGCAGCACGGCTTTGATGCCATCAGCCTGTAGGCGCAGCCTTCTGCGAAGCAGTTGCCCACCAATCTGTATGGCCCGGGCGACAACTATCACCCCACCAACAGCCACGTGCTGCCAGCTCTGATCCGCCGCTTCCA
>NZ_JAGQBS010000032.1:0-6201 GCF_024345755.1 Cyanobium sp. L1E-Cus
TGGCAACCATATCATTGCAATCGGTCACCTAATTAAAACATTAGCTCTCAAACCAGGATCAAAGATAATTGAATTTGGTGCGGGTTGGGGCAATGCAACTTTATGGCTTGCTCAAATGGGTTTTAAGATAACTGCAGTTGACATTGAAAAAAGATTTGTTGAATTAATAAGGAAACGATCTGAAGCAATCGGCCTGAAAATTGAGCTTCTCAATGCTGATTTTCAAATTGCTCATAAATTAGACCGCAAATGGGATGCAATTATATTTTTTGAATCTTTTCACCACTGCGCTGATCATCAAAATTTAATTCCAGGTTTATTAAATCTACTTAATGAAGGTGGAAAGATTATATTTGCTGCTGAACCAATCACCGATGACTTTCCAATTCCTTGGGGTTTAAGACTTGATGGAGAATCATTATGGGCAATACGTAATTTTGGTTGGTGCGAGCTTGGATTTCAAGAAACATATTTTAGAGAATTAATGGCCCGTAATAATTTAATGCTTACCAAACTTTCATGCCCTGAAACCCCATGGGGTACAATATTTGTTGCAGAAAGGGGTGACCAACCATGTTTAGATTTGCCATCATCGGATCTAACACCCCAATCACATTTAAGTGCTCAAAGCTCGTTTCCAATCCTTAAGTTGCTTAGATTTATCAAGAAGAAGCTTAGTTTCTTTAAATAAGTATCTTATTTATAACCCATAGGGCTCAAGATTAGCTGGTGCTTGAGCAGCTACTCAGGCAGCAGTTGATGCAATGACTGCGATTGTTGCACCTGGCCAGACTTTCACACTTACCACCATCAGCCACCTAAGCCTTATCGGATGATGTTCTGATGCGCTGATGCTGGGATACTTGTTATCAGAGGGATTGCTTCAACGCTTGGAGCCATGCAAACAACGCTCGATATCGAAGACGATGTACTGGCCGCAGCGAAGGAGTTGGCACGCCGCCAAGGAACCTCGGCAGGTCAGGTTGTTTCACGGTTGCTCCGCCTGGCCCTATCGGGTGATGGGGATCGGGTGGATACTGGATCATTGCTTGTTGCGGGATTCCGCCCCTTCCGGGCCGCCAATCCAAAATTGGTTACCAATGAGCAGATCGACCAGTTGCGTGATCAAGACGGGCTCTGATGCGGTCGCGGCTCGACATCAACGTGATCATTGCCCTGTTAGATCGCGGCCCCGTGCATTACGTGCCCGATCACGCAAAACGGCGTGCTCCGGATCATGTCCCAACCCGCTTATCCGAACCATCGGCCGGTAGCCCAGGTGGCGGAGCGGCTCGAGGAAGCTTGCAACCACGCCAGCCACGTTTTCTGGCCTGAGCAAATCAGCCTGCTGAACAAGGGCCCCATCCGTTGGGATCGGATGCTGGGCCACCGCCAGATCACCGATAGCTACCTCCTGGCGCTTGCCGTTATCCATGGCGGCAGATTTGTGAGCTTTGATCAACGCATCAGTGTGGATTTGGTACCCGATGCCAGCCACACCCAACTCACCATCATTGAACTTCCCAACGGCCAGCAAGGCCCTGGCTGATGCGCACCACCCTGGAGCTGCCGGATCGTCACTCTAAAGCAGTTGCAGCGAAGTTATGTGCAGCAGGGCCTAAGCGCCACGCCCACAGCCATCACCACCAGGCATTGCATCGATGCCTATCTGGCTGACCTGGCGATCGCCAATGGCTGGCGCCGGGTGAGGTTGGCGCTGCGATGACCACGCGCATGAGCCCTCCGAGCACTGTCCAGGCTTCCGTACGGTCTGTATGGAACCTCTAAGGGCGTTTTCGAGCGACATAGATTCGCCACCGCCACCACCGTTTCCACCTAAAGCCCCTTCGTCCAGCCGATGACCTACAGCCCCACGCTCGTGACTTGCACTGGCCGCGTTGCCCTGATCACCGGCATCACCGGCCAAGACGGCAGCTACCTGGCGGAGCTCCTCCTGGAGAAGGGCTACACGGTGCATGGCATCAAGCGCCGGGCCAGCAGCTACGGCCTCCGGCCCGCTTCGCGAACAACACAGCCCGCATCGATCAGCTCTACCAGGATCCCCACGAGAGCGACCCGCGCCTGGTGCTGCACTACGGCGACCTGACGGACAGCACCAACCTGTTCCGGATCATCCAGCAGGTGCAGCCCGTAGCCGCAAGGCTTCTGCGAAGCAGTTGAGATCTACAACCTGGGCGCCCAGAGCCATGTGGCGGTGAGCTACCGCTTCGCGGGCCTGCGGCAACGAGGCACCGGAATACACCGCCCATAGCGATGCCCTCGGCACCCTGAGGATTCTGGAGGCAGTGCGGATGCTGGGGCTCACCGCCAAAACCCGCATCTATCAGGCCAGCACCAGCGAGCTCTACGGCCTGGTGCAGGAGATCCCCCAGAAAGAAACCACCCCCTTCTATCCACGCAGCCCCTACGGGGTAGCCAAGCTCTACGCCTACTGGATCACGGTGAACTACCGCGAGGCCTACGGCATGTATGCCTGCAACGGCATCCTGTTCAACCACGAATCACCGCGCCGCGGTGAAACCTTCGTGACGCGCAAGATCACCCGCGGCCTCGCACGCATCAACGAAGGCCTGGAGGACTGCCTCTATATGGGCAATCTCGATTCGCTGCGCGATTGGGGTCACGCCCGCGATTACGTGGAGATGCAGTGGCGGATGCTGCAGCAACCCGGCACCCCGGAAGACTTCGTGATCGCCACAGGCCGGCAGGAATCGGTGCGGCGCTTCATCGAGCTCACCGCCCTGGAGCTGGGCTGGGGGGCTCTGCAATGGGAGGGCAGCGGCGTGCAGGAAACCGGCCGCCGCAGCACAGGCGAGGTGGTGGTGCGGATCGACCCGCGCTACTTCCGCCCAGCTGAGGTGGAAACCCTGCTGGGGGATCCCACTAAGGCCCACGAAAAACTGGGCTGGACGCCCACCGCAACGCTTGAGGAGCTGGTGGCAGAAATGGTGGCGGCGGATCGGGAGGAAGCCCGCAAGGAGGCGATCCTGCGGCTCAAGGGCTTCAACGTGGTGGGCTCGATGGAGAACCCGCCCACCAATCCATCGGCCGTGGCTGCCGCTGGAGAAAAGAGCTGATGGCGCTACCAGAGAAGCCTGCAGGGGAACGCCTGAAGCGCTGGATCCACGGTCACCAGGGTGAGCATGCCCAGCTCAGCCTGGGCGGCCAGCAGACGATCAAAGGGGTCGCGATGGGGCATGGGGTAGCTGCCAGCATGCAGGCCCTGTTGCAGCGTGATGGGCAGCAGCTCAAAGCCCTGAGCGATGAGCTGCTGGGGCAGGTCGTTGAGCAGTTCGCCGATGCCAGGCAATTTCCCCAGGCGCACTTTCGTGGCGATCTCCCAACCGGAGGCGGCGCTCACATGAACCACATGGGCGGGATCGCTGATGGCGGCGTGGGCGACAGGGGAGAGACGATCCGGCTCAGCCAGCCACCACAGGAGGGCATGGGTGTCGAGCAACAGCTGCGTCATCACGGGCAAGGTCAGAGGAGAGGCTGCTCCAAGGCAGCAAGCTCCTCCTCCGGCAGAGGTTCCAGCAGCAGCTCCGGTGCTGGCAGGGTGATGCTGCCAGCCAGGACTCCGGCCTGGCGGCGCGGGCGAGGCTGCTCGAGGGGCACCAAGCGCGCCCAGGGCTTGCCTGCTTTGGCCACAAGGATCGTTTCGCCGGCGTGGGCGGCATCGATTAGGCGTGAAAAGTGGGTTTTGGCCTCATGCACATTCACAACACGTTCAGCCATGGAGTGCGGATCCATCGGGAAACAACTTAGTCCACTTGTGGACCAAGCGGGAGGCATCAGCTGATGGATTGCCTGATCAACCCTGCCGACCGCATTTTCGCGGCCGGCCAAGGTGGGTGGCATCCAGGCCAACGCCACCTACCCCGCCGATTTCCTGCTCGATAACCTCAAGATCCAAACCAACGTGATTGAAACGGCCTGGCGCTCTGGGGTGCGGCGCCTGCTGTTTCTAGGCAGCAGCTGCATCTATCCCAAGTTCGCCGAGCAGCCGATCCGGGAGGAAGCGCTGCTCACCGGCTCGCTGGAGCCCACGAATGAGTGGTACGCCATCGCCAAGATCACCGGCATCAAGTTGTGTGAGGCCCTGCGGCTGCAACACGGTTTTGATGCCATCAGCCTGTAGGCGAAGCCTTCTGCGAAGCAGTTGCCCACCAATTTGTATGGGCCCGGCGACAACTACCACCCCACCAACAGCCACGTGCTGCCGGCGCTGATCCGCCGGTTCCACGAAGCCGCCGAGCGTGGCGACGCCAGCGTGACCTGCTGGGGCAGCGGCACCCCCATGCGGGAGTTCCTGCATGGGGATGATCTGGGCGAGGCCTGTGTGTTTGCGCTGGAGCACTGGCAGCCAAGGCCTGAAGACCAACAGTTCCTCAATGTGGGCACCGGGGTGGATCTGACGATCCGTGAGTTGGCTGAGGCCACCAGCTTCCAAGGCGAGATCCTCTGGGACACCAGGAAACCTGATGGCACGCCAAAGAAACAGTTGGATGTGAGCCGGCTGGCTGAGCTGGGTTGGCGGGCGAGGATCCCGCTAGCGGGTGGATTGGGGCGCACCGTGGCGATCTTCCGCGAGGAGCT
This sequence comes from Cyanobium sp. L1E-Cus, assembly GCF_024345755.1. Classification (NCBI taxonomy): domain Bacteria; kingdom Bacillati; phylum Cyanobacteriota; class Cyanophyceae; order Synechococcales; family Prochlorococcaceae; genus Cyanobium; species Cyanobium sp. L1E-Cus. The sequence continues at coordinate 4,621 of NZ_JAGQBS010000032.1, forward strand.
CAGCCAGCAGCTGGTGCGGCTGTAGATGAGCTGGTGCCAGTGCTGGCCGATGTGGCCGATCGGCCGCGGATGGAGATGCTGCTGCGCCGCCATGGCATCACGGTGCTCTTGCATGCGGCGGCCTACAAGCATGTGCCGCTGGTGGAGGCCAACGTGTGCGCGGGCCTGGCCAACAACATCTTTGGCACCCGCTCTGCCCTTGATGCGGCCATCGCCTGCGGCCTGAAGCGCTTCACCTTGATTTCTACGAATAAGGCGGTGCGGCCCACCAATGTGATGGGGGCGAGTAAGCGGGTGTGTGAGCTGCTGGTGCAGGATGCGGCGGCGAGGGTGGCAGATCAAGGCAGCGGCCCGATCTGCTCGATGGTGCGCTTTGGCAACGTGCTGGGCTCATCGGGCTCGGTGGTGCCGTTGTTTCGCGAGCAGATTGCCAGTGGCGGCCCGGTCACGGTGACCCACCCGGAGATCACCCGCTATTTCATGACCATCCCTGAGGCGGCCCAGCTGGTGCTGCAGGCCACCGGGATGGCCGAAGGGGGTGAGGTGTTTGTGCTGGATATGGGCGAACCAGTGAAGTTGGTGGATCTGGCCCGGCAGATGGTGGAGCTTTCGGGTTGCACGGTGCGGGATGGCAAAAACCCCGATGGGGATATCGCGATCACCTTTACGGGGCTTAGGCCTGGGGAAAAGCTCTTTGAAGAGCTTTTGCTTTCTGATAGTGATGAGCCCACGGGGCATCCGTTGATACGGCAGGCCCAGGACAAGAGATTGGGAACAGATGAGCTTTCTGATCTTTTGGATCGTTTAGATCAAGCCTTGGCTGATTGGGATCGGCAGGAAGCTGTGGGGATTTTGCAGAGCTTGGTCAAGGAGTACCAAGCCAGCTCTGGGTCCCCTTAGTCAGCAGCAGTGAGCCCTTGTGGCCTGAAAAAGTCTGCCGCTCAACAAATCGGCGGGCAAAGCGGGCCACTTTGATGACAGCCGAATTGGCATGCTGCAGGTCAAAAATCACAAATAACTCAGACTTGCCACCTTTCCCACTTGGCCCCTTGCAACGTTTTGACCATTATTATCATCCTCTATTCATTAATTCAAGCATTTGAATTTGGAGCAACTCTTGCTCGGCTCTCAGGAGTTTTGATCGGCCAGCCTCTTCTTGGGTATTCTATTCAGCAAGTTATTTACATGGGAACGAGGCTGGTTCTTGTTCTTATGATACCGCTTCTTGGTTATATGGTTGATATGTACCCAAATCCTGAGGGCTTCCGCCAAATGACATCGATGGCCTTGATGGCCTCTGGCATTGCCGGCGCTCTTCTGCTCTTTGGTTCCAGAAACATATCTTCTTATTTTGTGTCGGTTATTAGATTGTATGCAATTAAAAAAAACCTGACAGCGTCTTTTCTGCAAGCTTTCTTTAATACTAGTTCAAAAGATGCAACTATTTATATACCAACTTTGTGTCGCGTTGCGTCAAGCGTAAATACACGCAAAACTTTGGCATTGTCCATTGGGGTTTTCTCATTATACAGCACTGGGCTGTTTCTAGCATTTTATCTTTCAGTTATATTCCCGTCTAAT
>NZ_JAGQBS010000033.1:0-5140 GCF_024345755.1 Cyanobium sp. L1E-Cus
CGTCGCGACAGCCATGGTCACGATCAAGGTCCCAACTGCAATCTCAGGAATCAGCAGAGCTCAAAACAAACGCTTCTACCGGTCAACCAGATTGACGCCACACATCAACCTGATTGACACGGGACAAGTGATCACACGCCGCGGTGAGGAGGAAACAACCTTTCTTCTGCGCAGCCCTGCCAACGCCCAGCGCCTGCTCCGCTCTATCGCCTGCCTAAACAGCGGTGGCGGAGAAGAACACGACCTACTGCCGTGCAACTGATTTTCTCCCCAGAGGCCTGGGAGGACTAAATCCACCCTGCGTCATGCTTTAACCGGCTATTGGTATCGGCGCATCGACGCTGAAAATCGCATCGTCTACTGCATCAGCTGTCGCCAGCGTGGTCTGTCTGGTTTTGTACGGTGTTTTCCCCAATAGCCACCGGCAAGCGGGAGCTCAGCCGCCCCCCATCGGCCCAGGCCTGCGCCAATTCCAGCTGCAGCACCCCCGCGCCAGCGGGCTGGGCCCGGAAGCCATTGCTGGCCGCAAGCGCATCGAGCACCACCCGGTTTTGGGCTGCGCCGCTGCCCAGCTCGCCATGCAGTCCGTAGGCCGGTCCGCAGCGCATCAGCACCTTGCCCCGCCAGATCGGTTCAGCCGGCTTACCCAATGAATAGGTGATCGGGCCAGAGGCAGTATCGAGATGCAGCACCACGCTGCGGCCCGCCAGGTTGCAGGCCGGCGCCAGCCCGGCGGGATCGGCCAAGCCCCGCGCCTGGAGCAAATCACCGCGCACCAGCTCCAGGGTGCGCTGGGCCACAGCCCGCTCCCGCAGCAGCCGGCCAAAGCGCTGGCTCGTGGCCCCCTCCGCCACCAGCGCCTGCAGGATCACGCCACTGAGGCCGCAACCAATCGCCAGGGCCAGCAGCAACTCCACCAGCGAAAACCCTTGCTCCCCTTTCACAACGCCTCCTCGGCCCGGCAGGCGCTGCTGCTGGGCGAATCGCCCTGCCCGCCCTCGTAGCGGCCCAGCCGCACCACCCCTAGCGGCAGCGACATCACCAAACAACGGCGCAGCTCCGTGCCCGCTGCGCTGATCACCACCGTGCCGCCATCCAGCACCAAACCGTTGCTGCTGAAACGCAAGGCCCCAGGCAAGTTGGAGCCAATAGCCACCCCGGTGGCCTCATGGGGCTGCAGCTCAACATCAGCCACGCCGCAGCCGGGCAGGCTGCCACCACTGGGCTGGCGCCAACCGCTGGGGCCCAGCTCGAGGGCGCAGGGCTGGCCCAGGCTCTGGGCTTGGCGGCGCGCCTGCTCTAAGCCCCAACCCAGTCTCCGGCTGGTGGTTTCCACCCGCATCCGCGCCAGGCTGCGCTGGCCGCCGTCTATGGCCAGGCTGGCCAGCAAGCCCAGCACACTCACCGTCACCAGCAGCTCAGGCAGGCTGAAGCCAGAGTCAGGTCGTTGCATCGCCCTGCTCCGGGGGTTGGGCACCGCACAGCCCATAGGCCGCCGGGCTGAGCCAGCGCTGGCGCTCCAGGCCATTGGCGTCGCTAACCGACACCCGCACCAGTGCCCCGGGTTCGGCGCTCACCTGGTGCACGAGGCCCTCGCCACTGGGCATGCTTTGCAAATGGGCCGCAAGCCAGCTGCTGGCAGCCGTGCAATCAGCGGCAATCGCTGTGCCGGCCAGGGCCGTGAGCTGGGCCTGGCTAGCCAGGAGCGCTGCCTCCAGCTTGGCCGCCTGCTGCTGCTGCGCTTCCGCCTGGCGCGCCCAGCTGGCGCTACTCGACCACAACTGCAAGGAGCAACTCGACGAGGTCACAAACATCGCCGAAGCCACCATCGCTTCCACCAAGTTCATGGCGCCACCCCATTGCTGGTGCGACCACGCAAACCCAGCTCCCGCACTGCCAGCAGCTGCTGGCTGCCGGGGCCTTCAGGGGTAAGGGTGCGGGACAGCTCCAGGCCATAGGTCGCCCGCAGGGCACGGGGCTGCTCCGCCGTGGGCTGCAGCTCCAAGGTGGCGGCAGCTCGGCCCCGCTGCAGACCACCGGCCGCAAGGAAGGCATCCCAATGGGGGCCGTCGAAAGCCACCAAGCGGTAAGCCACCGGGCCCACCTGGCCGGTTTGGCCCACGACGGGGTTAGCTGGAGACGCCAGCAGGTGTTGGGCCGCCGACATCAACCGATCTTCCGCCTGCCGCAACCGCTGGCCGGCCTGCACCTGGCTGCGGGCCTGCAGCGCCGCCGCCTGGAGCGAAACGCTACTGAGCACAAGTAGCAGCGAGGCTGTGGCAGAGAGGGGCAGCAGAAAACCAGCCGCCATGGGAGGAGGGATAGCTAAGGAACGGGGAAACCGGGCCATGGGGCACCTGGCGCACAACGACCCGATCAGTGTTCCCACGGGCAGCAAAATCCTTGAAATTGCTATTGGCTCTGCTGCTGCTCACGGCAGTTGTTCTGGTAGCGCTGTTGCTGATGCGCGCCAAAGTGATGCTGGAGCAGCGGCGCCATTTCATTGAGCCGCTTTGCGGTGCTGTTTATTGCAATCGATAAGTTCAAAGCGATCGCCGTTAGCTACAGCGCAGCCATTGGTGCTGGCACCTAGGGCTGTCTACGCACAGGCACTGTCGAAGACTTCCACAAAACCGGATCCTCATGGAGATCGTGGCTATCGGCCTTTCTGTCCGCACTCTCAAGGAGTTTGTACAGCTGTACAAACTCCTTGAGCAGTTCGAAAACAATCCCGACCGGATCCTGTCGCTGGTTGAGGGGCTTCCTGCTGACGCCGCCGGTTACACATTTCAGCACCAGCACTTAAAGAGCGCGAATATCGACTCGACACTCGATGATGTGATCGCCCCTATCTTGGTGAAACGCTTTCCAAGCCGATCTATCCCGGAGGCATGCGCCATGGGCAGCATCACCTCCCAGATCGAAGCCCTACCCCTAGCCCGACTCGAAGCCTTGGCAGAAGCCCTGCTCGATTTTCAGGGACAACACGAACTTGTCGAATGTTCGCTGCACTCTCCTGAATTACGTATAACCTGTACAGATTTCAGGAGACAAATTTTTTAAGACCCATCACCCCTCGAAATCACCCCAATTACCAGCAACTTACTGGTTCAACTTGAGCACGGCCATGAAGGCTTCTTGGGGCACGTCGACTTTGCCCATTGCCTTCATGCGCTTTTTGCCCTTAGCTTGCTTTTGCAGCAGCTTTTTCTTGCGGGAGATGTCACCGCCATAGCATTTGGCAAGCACATCTTTACGCATGGCGCTGATGCTTTCGGAGGCAATGATGCGGCTACCGATTGATGCTTGGATTGGAATCTTGAACTGCTGGCGGGGGATCAGCTCCTTGAGTTTCTCCACCAAACCCTTGCCTACGTTGTAGGCCTTATCGCGGTGCACGATGGTGGTGAGGGGATCGGCCTTTTCAGCATTGATCAATACATCAAGACGCACCAACTCATTTTTGCGGTAGCCGATTAGGCTGTATTCCATTGAGGCGTAGCCCTTGGTGCGCGACTTCATCTGGTCAAAGAAGTCTGTAACCACCTCCGCCAGCGGCATCTCGTAGTGGAGGGTTACCCGATCGGTGGTGATGTATTTCATGTCGATGAATTCACCGCGCCGCTCTTGGCACAGCTCCATCAAGGCGCCGTTGTAGATATTCGGGGTATAGATTTCGAGCTTCACATAGGGCTCTTCTATGGATTCACGCTTTTGCGGGTCTGGCAGAGTGGCTGGATTGTCCACCATCATGACGGTGTTATCAAGCATGTTCACCTGATAAATTACCGAAGGCGCAGTAACGATCAGATCAAGGTTGTATTCCCGCTCCAGCCGCTCCTGAACGATCTCCATGTGCAGCAAGCCAAGGAAGCCACAACGGAAACCAAAACCCATGGCGCTGCTGGTTTCGGGCTCATATTTGAGCGCTGCGTCAGAGAGCTGCAGCTTGTCTAGGGCTTCGCGCAGATCAGGGTATTGGTCAGCGTCGGTGGGGAAAAGGCCGCAGAACACCATGGGCTTGGCCTCGGTGTAACCGGGCAGCGGCTCAGCGGCAGGATTGGATGCCAGCGTGATGGTGTCTCCAACGCGGGCATCGGCCACGGCCTTGATCGAAGCGGCCATGTAACCCACCTCGCCGGCATGAAGTGAATCCACCTGGCGCTGATCGGGCGCCATCACGCCCACCTCATCCAGTTCCACCACCTTGCCGCTGGCCATCAGCAGCACCTTGTCGCGCTTGCTGATCGAGCCGGAGATCACGCGGAAATACACGATCACGCCCCGGTAGGCGTCGTAGTAGGAGTCGAATATCAGGGCCCGCAGCGGCTCAGCCACTTTGTCGGCGGGAGCCGGCACCCGATCCACCACTGCCTGGAGGATTGCAGGCACTCCGAGCCCCGTTTTGGCCGAGCAATGGATGGCATTGGAGCAGTCGAGCCCGATGATTGCCTCAATTTCTTCAGCGATGCGGTCTGCATCAGCACCAGGCAGATCGATCTTGTTGAGAACAGGAATGATCTCAAGATTGTTTTCAAGGGCCAGGTAGACATTGGCCAGGGTTTGAGCTTCCACCCCCTGGCTGGCATCTACTACCAGCAGAGCGCCTTCACAAGCCTGCAATGAACGGCTTACTTCATAGGAGAAGTCGACGTGACCAGGGGTATCAATCAGGTTGAGGATGTAGACCTCGCCATCGGCCGCGGTGTATTCCATGCGGGCTGGCTGGAGCTTGATGGTGATGCCGCGTTCGCGCTCCAGCTCCATGTTGTCGAGAAACTGCGCCTGCATGTCGCGAGCCGCAACGGTACCGGTGTCCTGCAGGAGCCGGTCGGCCAGGGTGGATTTCCCGTGGTCGATGTGGGCAATGATGCAGAAATTACGGATCCGCTGAACGGGAACGTCGGTCATCGCGCCGGCGGAGGCTTCATGGGTGCTGCTGCCAGCCTAGGAGACGGCAGCCTGGTTCGAAACGGCCAGCCGGCCTACCAATCGAGGGATCGCCTCCATCTGCTAGGGAAGCTCTGGTCAACGAGGGTTTCACGCTGGCAGCACAGAGCAATTTTGCAGATAGGTGGATTTCTGGGTGATCCAGCTCTAATTTACCTTCTTCTTACTCTTTGAGAGTAGCTTTGAGCCT
>NZ_JAGQBS010000034.1:0-5025 GCF_024345755.1 Cyanobium sp. L1E-Cus
AGGCCAAGCAGCAGCTCGAGCAGGAGCGCATCGCAACAGAGCGCCAGGCTGAAACCCAGCGGCTGGCCGCAGCGCGGCTTGAGCAGCAGCGTCTAGCCGATGCCAAGCGTGTCGCCCTCGAGCAGCAACTTCTCGTTGCATCGAAAAGACAGAATGACCTGGCACACTTACAGCAGCTAGCTGTACAGCAGAAACGATCAATTGAGGCCAAGATTGAAGATGTGAAAACTCAGATCAGCTCGGCCTTAGAAAAGGCCTCCACTGCATCCCTGACTGGAAATCTGCCAAAGATCTCTTTACCGGCTGAGACCCGTGGGAATGAAAGACATTCATCGTCCCCAGTCATTGCCATGCCAAGAACGACAGGCGTCAGAAAGCTTGCGCTTGGAAGACTTCCTCTCGACAATGCCTCAGATGTCTCGCTTGATCGTTTAATCGCTCCTGCAACCTCTAGCCCTGACCCGGAAGCATCAAACAATAATTCCTCAAGTACCACAGCAAACCTATTTCTCCTGAAGGGAGAATTCATGCAAGCTGCAAAGGAGTTTACGATTGCCATGGCTACTAGGCCTGAGGATTCTCTTCTCTTTACTGGTCGTGCCAAGTCTCGGCTCATGGGTGGCGATGTTAAGGGAGCCGGCGATGATCTAGATCGAGCAATCCAGTTGAACCCTTCTGATCCCGGCAATTTTTTGGCAAGGTCCCAAGTTAAGGATTTACTGGGCGATAAGCAAATGGCTCTGTTAGACCTTGACCGTGCTATTGATCTGAATCCTAAGTTTGAAGCAGCGCTTCTGAAGAGAGGCGCACTGCGTGCTGAGCTCGGCGACAAGGAGAGTGCCGTTAAGGACTACGGGCAGGTCATTGCATATAATCCTGCCAACACCGAGGCTCTCTACGTGCGAGCGGTGCTGAAAGAGGAGTCAGGTTACAAAGCGGATGCAGTTGCCGACCTTTCAAGAATTATTCAAGTGCTACCAAGGCACGCAGCTGCTTACTACAGGCGTGGCAGGCTCAAGGATGATCAAGGCGACCCCAAAGGCGCCATTTCCGATTACGATGCATCACTAGCGATCAATTCATCTCAGTCAAATGTTTACAATAATCGCGGCTTAGCCAAATCAGCCCTCAACGATCTCCAGTCAGCCATAAGGGACTTTGAAAAAGCAATTGAATTCAGCCCAACCTACTCAGCCGCGCACAACAATCTTGGTGCAGCTAGATACAAAGCTAAAGATCTTACTGGCGCAATTGCTTCGTACTCAAGGGCTATTGAGCTCAATCCTAGCTATGCATCGGCTTACGCAAACCGGGGAATAGCGCTTGAAGCAGTGGGCAATATTTCATCAGCCTGTCGCGATTGGCGTAAAGCTGCATCCCTCGGAGATGCCGATGCTTTTGCATGGGCTGGAGCACAATGCTCTCGTTGAGCAAATTAGGATATTAGCAATTCTAAACGTGCTTTAAGATGACAAATTTACACGCAGAGCTTGCAATTGATAGTGCCAAAAAATCAATGACCATGCTTTAAATGCGAGCCGCTTGTCCCAATGCTTTGACAGAAAGAAATCGCTATTTTGCTGACTCAATAATGCGCATACACTGCTTAGCATGCCATGAACGTGATTCAACCGAACCCATGGCAGCCGCCAGCTTCCAATCAGTACAAGCTCCCTTGATATCACTCATCAGTTCTTTGGCGATGCCGCGGTTTTGATAGGCGTCTGTATATTTTGGATTTACTCTTATTGCCGAATTGAAATCTGCTAGTGCAGCCCGAGAATTTCCCATGGCTCCAAAAGCAACGCCACGATTCAAGTAAGCTACCGCAAAGCTTTTATCTATTTCAATGGCGCGATCAAAATCTTTGATGGCACCTTTCATATCACCCAAACCACCCTTGACCAGACCCCTGTTGGAATATGCGGAGACGTAACGCGGATCAAGCTCGATAGCCTTGCTATATGATGAGAGAGCTTCAGACTTCAGGCCAATATCCTGCTGTGAGCGACCAAGAAGAAAGTAGGCTTCGGCTACATTGCTATTCAGCTCGATGGCCCTGCGCGCATCCAGTATCGCCTGTTCGGGCTGTCCGCGATTGAGTTTTAAGCGTCCCTGCTTAATGATCTCGGAAATGGCTGGGGACGGTGGCCCAGCGATTGCTTTGTAAGCACCCAAAATCATGACGGTAGAGGCGGTCGTTACCAAGGGTACAATCCGCAACGCTAAGAAACTCAGCTTAAGAATGGATCGCCTCTGCTGCAATGATCGGCTTGACGCAATCCTTGGAATGTCGGTCAAAGACATGCTCAACAATGTTACCATTTGGATTTTAACAGGCCGTGTCCCTTTAAGTGGTGTCAAATCGAGGCACGATTACCCTGATCTGAGAGCGATCAGGGGCGAATGACACCCCCTGTCATTCGCGAGGCGCATTTATGCCTCGTTGTTTTATGATTAACCCAGACGACTGACTTGCCAAGGCGTTCGCCTGGTTTGGTTCAGAGTTGCTGACATTACATGATTCTCTGCTGCTGATCTATGAGCTGTTCCTCGGTCTACCCCTGCTTCAGGGCCGCCTAAAAGTCTGTCCTGGTAACTCTTGCTGAACCTGTCAGCATTGGGCTTGGTCGGCGGGTCTATCCGCTTCCCATGCCCCAAAACTATTCCGGTGCAGTTGATCAGCTTGCACCTGCTGATCTGATCAGCTTCCTCAAGGCGATCCCCGAAGGACGTTTTAGGCGTGGCGTCCGTTACCCACAGCGGTTCCTGCTTCTGGTGGTTGTGCTCGGAATCCTGAGCGGCTGCAGGAGCTCACGCGATCTAGACGCCTTTGCTAGGCGGCACCGCAAAGCCCTGAACCAAGCCCTGGGTCTGGATTTCAAGCGCTGGCCCTCAGATGCCACTTTCCTGTACCTATTCAACAAGGCCAACCTGCAGCAGTTCGGTGAGGTGCTCCAGGCTTGGATGATCAGCCAGATCCCTGGTGGCACAGAGGGTCTCGACCAATTGGTGTGCGACGGCAAGACGTTGCGCGGTTCAGCCATTGAGACCGAGGACGGCAACCATTGGTATGGCCTCCGGCCGACTTCGTCTACGTTGCCCAGGTCACGGTCTATGCCCGCGCCTTGGGAGTTGCCTTGGCGCAGATGGCTTACGACACCCACGAGTCCAGTGAGCGAGCCGCCCTCAAGGAACTGCTGAGCGGTCTGGATTTTGAGGGGGTAGTAATCCAGGCGGATGCACTTCATACGACGCAGTCGTTTTTCGATGGTGCCTCGCCGAGGGGGCCGACGTGTGCCTGACGATTAAGAACAACCAACGCACCCTGCGCCGTCAGGTGGTCTTCCAGTTTGAGGGAAAGCGTCACATCCCTTTTGTGGCAAAGGATCACGAGAAACGGCACGGCCGTGACACGATCTGGACGCTGAGGGCGAAAGAAGCTCCCGATCACATCAAAGAGAACTGGCCAGGCTGCGCCTGGATCGTGGAGGTGAACGCCGACACGACCACGCGCAGAGGCAAACGGGAGCTCAGGCAGCACCTGTTCATCACCAGCCTGCACGGCGACAATTAGGTAGGCGGGTCTGCGCAACTACATAGGCGGGTCTCAACACGCGACAACAGGGCTTCGGTTCTGGTCTGGAGCGTTGTCCTGCCCGCCCCCCTGTCGTTGCGAATCAAGGAATGGTATGTGGCAAAACGGGCCCAAGGCCTCAGCCAACAGATCGCCGCTGATGGCGCCGGTGTTTCGGTGCGGAGCGCCCAGCGAATCGATCGAGGCGACCATCAGCCCGACAACCAGCCGCATTGCGGCCGCAGTTGGCGCACCCGCGCTGATCCGCTGGCCGATGTTTGGCAGAGCGTGTTGGTGCCGATGTTGGAGAAGGCGCCGCAGCTTGAACCCCAGACACTGCTGCTCCACCTTGAGCAGATCAGGCCGGGTGAGGAGTGGTACCGGCGCAAGCGCACCCTGCAGCGGCGCGTCGAGTAGTGGCAGGCGTGCATGGTCCAGGCCAGGAGGTGATGTTCATGTAGGAGCACCGCGCCGCAGTGCTTGGCATCTCCGATTTCACCCCGCTAGAAGGCCAACCCATCACCATTGCCGGGGTGGTGCTTGAACACCGGCTGTTCCACTTCCGCCTGCCGTATTTGGGTTGGTGTCATGTGGAGGAGATCCACGGCGGTGAAAGCTTTGTGGCGCTTTCAGAAGCACTGCAGATCGCCCTGGCCCTCTGCGGTGGCGTACCAGCAGAGCACCGCACCGACAGCCTTAGCGCCTGCTTTCGCAACCGCGACGGCAGCTATGCCGGCGATTACACCAGCCGCTATCGCGAGCTTTGCGCCCACCTGGGCGTGATCGCCACCCGCAACAACCGCGGCGTGGCCCATGAAAACGGCGCAATTGAGGGCCCGCACCGGCACTGGAAACATCGACTGGAGCAGCAGCTGATCAAGCGTAGTAGCCGCGATTTCGCCACTGAGGCTGAGTACCGCTAGCTGGTCGCTCATGTCACAACGACGCTGAATCAGCGGCCGAGCGTGCAGCAGAAGCTCACAATCGAGCGGCTACATCTGCAGCCCCTGCCGGTGCAGCGCTTTGCCGACTACGAGCCGCTGGTGGTGCGAGCACGGAGCACCAGCACGATCGAGGTACGCTCAGTCACTTACAGCATCCCCTCGCGTCTGATCAGCCAGCAGCTCACAGTGCACCTGCGCCATGACCGGTTGGATCTGTTCCTGCCTAGCCAGTTTGTTGAAACCCTGCCGCGCTTGCATCGGCGAGCGGGTCAGCTCGGGCCAATGCGCCGCATTGATTTCCGCAATGTGATCGAAAGCCTGCGGCGTAAACCCAGGGCCCTAATGCGCGCGCAGCTGCAGAGCGATCTACGGCCAGGTGTCCGACGACAATCTGGTTGAGGGGTCGCGCCAAACAGGTTGACCGCTCTGGAGGAGTTCAGCTGAATCCGGTTGCCATGCGCAGGGCACCGGGCCATGCCTGCTCCTCTCACCGTTCAACAGATT
>NZ_JAGQBS010000004.1:0-255480 GCF_024345755.1 Cyanobium sp. L1E-Cus
CCTGTGCGGTGGGCTCATCCGCCTTCTCACATCAGCTTTGACGGCCTCGCTGTAACGACGCATTGGTCATGTCCTCAAGCCCCCGGGTGTACTGATTAGGGGGTGACAACTTTCCTGAAACTGGGGGAGGCGGCTGGCAAAGCCTGGGCTGGCAGCTGCAAGAGGCTGGATCAGAGCTACCTGTCGCACCTACTCCCGGTGCTGATCTGCCAGACGCACCTACCGGTGCGATCGATTTGATCGCTCCGCTCGCGCCAGAGCCAGAACAAGTAGCTCAGCCATTGCCTGCTGTTGAACCAGCAGAAGTGCCAGAAGCGCAATGGGAACCAGAGCCCGAACCAGAGCCAGAACCAGCAGCAGAGCCCAAGCCAGATGCAGCCCCTGCGCCAGTAGCAGCGCCTGATTTTCAGGCCATGACCAAGGCGCAGATCCTTGAGCACTGCTCAAGCGTCTATGGCGTAGAGCTTGATGGCAGCCAAACCAAGGCGGAGCTGGTGGAGCAGGCCACGGCACTGGCGCAGCTACCGGTTGAGTTGCTGGATGGCCCGTCACACCCTTAGTGCCCTTAGGGGCGCCATGCGAATCAGCGCCGCTTGGCGCGCGCTGGGTTTTTCATCAGACGGTCGCGCTCAACTGCCTTCAGCCATCAACTGTTGTGCAGGCTGGCTGCTTACAGTTAAGTGATGGTTCTGCTGCCTGGCTTTTGCCATGACCGCCAGCACGCAAGAGTTGATTAAACGCATCCGCGAGCACAGCCCCCAGATGCAGGAGCGTTTTGGTGTGCGCCGCCTGCGTTTATTTGGATCTTGGGCACGGGGCTCAGCTCAGCCTGAGAGCGATGTGGATGTGCTGGTGGAGTTTGAAAACCCTGCCAGCGCCAGGCACTTCTTTGGCTTGCAATTTTTTCTGGAGGACTTGCTCGGCAGCCCAGTTGACCTGGTGAGCGAAAAGGCCCTACGCCAAGAGCTGCGACCGATGGTGGAAGCCGATGCCATCACCATCTGAGCGGCGAAGCCAGCGGGACTGGCAGCTCTATCTCAATGACATGGAAGAGTTCGCTCGCCGTGCAATCAGCTATTGCGCAGAGCTCAGCCAAGACGATTTCGATGCCAATCGCCTTGTTCAAGATGCCGTATTGCGCAATATCGAATTAATAGGAGAAGCGGCGACACGTATTCCGCAGGACGTACGTGACGCCTACCCGTCAATCGCATGGAGGCAGATCGTGGCCATGCGCAATCAGCTGATCCATGGCTACCTCGGAATTGATCTGGAGATCGTCTGGGATGTGGTGCAGGTAGAGCTGCCTTCGTTGCTCGAGCAATGCGTCCAGCTGCGCGCGCATCGGCAATAGCTGTTGATCTGGGGGCGCCTCCCTCTGCTCCCTGCCATCTAATGACCATTGCCATGCGCACCAGCGTTGCGATCAGCAGTGGCGGCTTCAGCGCCCAGCTGATCCGCCTGCTGTCACCTGCTGGCTGCCCTGGTGAGGCGGTGTGGGTGCCGCCCAATGAAGTGCAGCGCTGGAAGCAGCTGGGGTTTGGACGTGCGCCGATCCCAGCTGCGGAATTGGAGCTGAGCTGGCAGCCAGCTGGCCCGGAGTCGGGCGGCCTAATCCCGATCGAGCTGCTGCTTAATCCGCGCACCACGCCTCCCAATGCGGTGACGGTGGACTGGGGCGATGGGGTGAGCGAAACCCTGCCCTGGCCCGTAGGCGGCGATGGCAATGGCCGGCTGCGACACGGCTACACCAGCCGTAGGAACTACACGATCACAACAGAGCTCACCGGCAGCGGTGTTACGGCAACGCTGCTGGTGAGCTTGGCGGGCTGTCCGATCTGGTCACCGGAACCACCAGCACCTGCACCAGGTCCTAGTCCCAACCCAGCGCCTGGCTCTGTGATGCCCTTGATCCCTGGTGCTGGCATTGCGGGCGGTGCTTACGACGGCAGCAGCTCCCAGCAGTGGAGCCTGACGCCATGGAGTGGCGGCAGCAGTGCTGGTGGTGTGCCCCCCAGCGATGGCTCTAGCTCCTTATTCCTCTGTGCTGATGGCAGCTGGGCCATGCCGCCTGGCAGTAACGGCGGCACTCAGTGGTTTAACGGCGCCGGACCACCGCCGCTGACGATCAGTGGTGCTAATCCAGGTGACTACTACCTGGACAACCTCAGCGGCAACTTTTATGTGCTGGAGGGTTGATCGGCAATAGCGAGTAGGTCGCACCAAGCGGTGCGCGCGGCAACGTTGCAGCTGATTGATGCCCTGGAACCAGAGCTTGAACCTTGTTGGTCCAACCGGTCCTGCAGGTGCTGCTGGAGTAAGCGGAGAACCAGGTGCTGCTGGCCCGGCTGGAGAAAGCGGGCCTGCAGGTGAAATAGGCCCTGCAGGCCCGCAGGGTCCTGCTGGACCAGCGGGCCCGGCTGGTGAAAGTGGCCCTGCAGGTGTGGCCGGCCTAGCTGGTGATGTTGGTCCTACTGGCATAGATGGCCCCCCTGGAGAGCCTGGCCCTGCTGGCCTTGATGGGCCCACTGGCGTAGCTGGACCCCCTGGCGAGCCTGGCCTTACTGGAGAAGCAGGACCAGCTGGCGCTGCCTGTAATACCGAGTTCCGCGTTGATGCAGGTGTGCCGCAGTACTACTTAGCAGCAGAAGGTCGCTGGGGAAACCTTGCTGTTTTGGCAGTGGCTTCTGCGCCCGCTACTGCCATGGCTGAGCTGGATCCAAACCTTGAGGCCCGCTCCCTTGATTCAGCCATAAGCCAAGACGACGCATCTTTTGGCGAGGGTCAATGAGCTGGCTAGAAGCGCTCAACCTTGCCGGGCCGGCTGGTGGTGCTGGTGCACAAGGAGCGGCAGGAGCAACCGGTCCTGCTGGACCACCTGGCGTGGCAGGAGCAGTTGGCGAGCCTGGTGCTGAGGGCCCTGCTGGCCCGCAAGGAGATCAAGGGCCCCTTGGTCCTCAAGGTCCTCAGGGCCCTCAAGGAGCGCCCGGCGTGCAAGGCAGCCAAGGCGCTCAAGGTCCCCAGGGACCGCAAGGCCCTGCAGGCAATCCCGGTCCAGCAGGAGCGCAAGGGGCCATGGGGCCTACTGGTGCAGCGGGCCCGCAAGGCCCTGCAGCTACAAGTGATTTCCAGGTGCTTGCTGGTGTTCCCCATGCCTATATGGCAAATCAGGGGACCTGGGTGCCGCTTGGTATTGAGCCGCTTGCTCCTGTTATTCCAGAGGTGGGCGCACCGATCGGCGGCGGCTACTTTGCTGGCTTGATTAGCCATACGGCTGATGGCAACCCCACCCATTACCTAATCGTGGCGCCGCGTGATGCGGGTGCTACCGGCGGCTCAAATACCGGCATGCCTGAGGTTTACCCCCAGGCTTATAACCCGACCTATAGGGACTATGGGCCAAGCGGTGGTTGCGGCAGCAGGCATGACGGCTGGGCGAACACCGAGTGGATGATCCAAAATGGTGTTCACCCTGCTGCCCAGTGGTGTGCGGCCCTAAATATCAACGGCTACGACGACTGGTACATGCCAGCGCACTATGAGCTGGAGATTGCCTACTTCCATCTCAAGCCAACAGCTACGGCGAACGTAGCTGATCCCGCCTATGGAGATGGGATCAACCCATATGCAGTGCCAAGGCGTGACTACCTATTCCCCCCATACGTGCCAGCCCAGTGCTTAAACCCAGCATTTCAGTGGGGCGGCGCGGAAGCATTTATACCACTTATTCACTGGACGTCATCAGAGAGGGATACGCGCGATTGCTACGTGTTGAGTACCGATAGCGGCTTGTTCTCTTGGATGCCAAAGATATTTATTTCACCCGTGCGCGCCATGCGCAAGATCCCCTACGGGTCGCTCTAATCCAGCCCGCTTGCTGAACGCAGTTGCGGCTTGCTGTTGGCTACCGAGGTGGCGTCCAGTAACCGTTGTAAGCACGCACGGCACTTTCGGTTCGGAATCGGAGCAGCGATTGCTGGATGCCTGTGGGAACACTGTAAGCAGTCGCACCACACCGATGTACCCGCGAACTAAATCTGCACATTCCACTGAAGTGCTAGAGAGTGCTCTCCTGACGCTTGAGTAAATCAGCACTCGCATCACGGTGCTCGCTCTTAACGCATCCAGGAACCCTGAGCAGTAGCCAACGGTATTTTTTTAACAGTCGTCAAATCTAGACTTGTTTTGGGCCGCTTGTGATGGATTCTTTTTTGCCCACTCCGCCATTGCAGGATTTTTTTGAAGATAAGTGGTCCAGCAATTACCTGGAACTTGCTTGTTATCTTTGCTTAGGCCTGTACTTCCGTTTTGCATGGGGCCAGGTGCGGTGTTAATTGAGTTCTTCTCTTTTTCAAATGACTCTTGAAGTGTGTTGGCTGACAAGCCACTGCTGCTACTTGCTTCTGCTGCCATGATTTCCGTTGAAGTTCTTGCCTGGCCGCTCCCTAATTGGGTTACCATTTGCATTTCACTCATGAAATCTTTTGCAGGCCTTTCTTTTTTGAATTGGATATTCATCATTACTTTTTTGCCTTCTTTGTCAAAACCATTTACGAGAAAGTTATAATCGTGTTTCTTTGCAAGAAATCCTAACAGACCTAGCGGGCCGAATATTATTGTTGTAGCAATGCCTACTCCAACACGCGCATCGCTACTCCCTCCTCCACCCCAATTAGTTACGCGTCCTGTTGGTATTGTTCCGTAAGGTGAAGTTATTTCGTTTGGAGTTACTGTGATCGTGCAATCCGTTCCACCGCAGTATCCCTGGTATGATCCAGCAAGTGCACTGCCTGTTGGCAATGTAAGCATTGCACAGATTGCGCCAATGGTAAATTTATTTTTGAGCATTATCTTGTACGTGAAACTTACGCAAGTTACCATGAAAAGCGGTCCTGAGATGCTTGTGAACAAATTTTAAAATAATTGGCGTAATTTTGCTGTCTGTCCGACGACAATCTGGTTGAGGGGCGCATCAACCTGATTGACACGGGACAGCTGTCTAACAAAATAGAATTGTTGAATAGTCTGAGCCGCCTCGGGCTAGCGGTGCGATACGGCAATAGCTGCTGTTGACACACCGGGCTGCTGGCCCGCATGACCATGGCTTGGGTAGCAGGCGGCTCTCTTAAGGGTCCACAGGGTGAGCAAGGCATTCAGGGCGCCCAAGGAGTGCAGGGCCTTGCTGGCGCTGATGGCGCCCAAGGCGTCCAAGGACCACAGGGTGAGGCTGGTATCCAGGGTCCGATTGGCCCTGATGGTGTTCAAGGCCAGCAGGGCATCCAGGGTGCTGCGGGTCTGGGCATCACCTTTAGGGGCCAGGTGGCAACAGAAACGGAGCTGCCAGCGGATGCAGCCCAGGGCGATGCCTACATCGTTCAGGCCGATGACTCCTTTCGGGTGTGGGATGCGGCCAGCAGCACCTGGGTGAATGGTGGCTCGATCCAGGGACCACAGGGAATTGAGGGCCCTGCAGGCGTTGCTGGTGTTCAAGGAGAAGTAGGTCCTGCTGGCGCTCAAGGCGTAGAAGGACCAGCCGGCGTGCAGGGCACGCGCGGTACGGGCTGGTTCAACGGCAGCGGCGCTCCTGCAGAAGATATCCCTGGCTCTATTCCAGGTGACCTGTACCTAGACAAGGACAGCGGGAATGTGTACACCCTGAGCTGAGCGGTGGCCTGGTCGCTTGCTGCCAACCTGCAGGGCCCGGCTGGCCCGAGCGCTGTGTCGGCTGATGCCGGCAACAGCGCCAGGTTGGGCACTGACGCCAAGGTGTTTGTGCCCTCCTCCCTTTACGTCCTGCCTGCAGCGACGGCCAAGGTGTTGGGCGGCATCAAGGTGGGTGCTGGGTTGAGCATCACCGCCGATGGCGTGCTCAGTGCTGCGATGGCAACCACCTACGTCAATAAGGCTGGTGATGTGATGAACGGCCCGCTGCGCTTTGCCAATAGCGGCGGTGTTTCAACCTTCAATGGCCGTGACGTTTACCTGTACTACGACGGGACCTTCTTTCGCTGCCAGTTGCCGTCAGCTAGATCGGCCTGGCGAATTGAGAACAGCAGCGGCCAGGTGACCTTTGGATCTTGTCCTGCAGCGGCTAACCCGCCGGTTGCGGCCAGTGACCTGACCAACAAGGGCTATATCGACAACCTCGTGAGCGCGCTTTTAGATGAGCTGCTGGCTCTCAAGGCAGAGGTGGCGGCCCTCAAGGCTGCGACCTGAGGCCTTGCTACTGGCTTGTTGTGCTCTCAGCAGATCGCTCCTGCGATTGCAATGCTGCGCCAATGACCCAAAGCGCTGCAATGTGCCTCAGGGAACCTGGCAGCAGGCTCCAGTTGACGCGAGCTTGAACCCATCTCTGCTTTGAGTGGATGAGCTGGTCTGATCTGGAGCGGTTGGTGGCCGATGCAGAAAGCAGCCCGGCACTCCAGCAGGTCCTGCGTCAGTGCCATAGCCGCCAGGAGCTCCTACGCACCGCCCGCCAGCTGGGCTACCGGCTCACCAGAGCTGACTTACAAAATGCCTGGCTGGAGCACCACAACGCAGCGGAAGTGCAAGGAGGGGATAAAGCCTCCAATTACTAAACCCCAACGCTTCTGCAAGGACTGGCGTGCCCTAGCCAGCCCACTGCCTTAGCCAGTCCCCGAGCTCGCGGGAGCCACGCAGCGAGGCCGGGCGCGGCAGCATGTAACGAAGTCGTTACATGGCTCTCATGACAGTCGGGGAAGTCTTTCTGGAGTCGATCTCTAGCGGTGTGATCACAGAGCATGAAATCTCCTGGGTTGCCTCCCACCAAGGTGCCTTTGCCCGCCACGAGGAAGCCCTGGCGCTTCGGTTGGGGCGCTTGGTAGACGAGGGGCAGATCAACCTCGGGTGCCGCCTGCCCAGTCGTCTTGTCCAGCACAAGCTTGTGCTCAACGAATGGATCGAACCGCTCGGCCGGCGCCGCGGCAGAGCAGCCGTTTGTGCCTGACACCGCAACAGCTCCGATGACTCAAGCCAAAACATTGCAGTACTGGCAGAACATGCGGATCGCCATGGAGGCGGCAGGGGCAACTTCAAGTGCCATCTACAAACGAGCACTGGCTATCACCCAAGGCCTGCCAGATCCCCTTGCCCCTCAGGATTCAGCTCGGTCGTAACGGCTAGCCCCCTTTCTGAGACGGAGGCAGCACCTCCGGTGGCGGTCCTCCTTTCGCCTTGATCACCGGCAGAACTCCCACAACTCCAGTTCTCAAGCCTTGGGGGCGCTGGTGCTGTAGCGGCTCGGCGAACTTATGCCGCCTGTTGCTCATCGCCCACCGAAGGTGGATGGCCCACCAGCTCAGAAGACTCGCAAGCGCTGATCCAGCTACGCAGCAGCGGGTAGCGCTGAACCATCGCTGCGTATTCAGCTGATTGACGGTAGCTGGATTCCAAAAGCCGGTAGTCAAGGTCCTGCTGCATGGACTGCTGCTCACCGCAAACCAGCTCTGCTGCTAGCGCGAGATGCCTGCGGTCTGAATGATCAGTTGTCATGGAGATCAAGCGGGCGCCAAGGACTGCGGCAAAGCGCTATGCATCAACCCTGCTGGTGACGGCTGGCGGCTGCTGCTCCTGTCAGTGGGAGCAGACAGAAAGCGTCGCTAGTAGCCGAGCAGGCCAGAGCTGGGCGCCCCTTGCATCGCATGTTCACAACCTGTTACATTGGCTTTAACACTTCGTCACAATCATGACTGAGTCCGCTTCTCGCTTTGGTTTCGTTGCTTTCGCCGAAACCTGGAATGGCCGTCTGGCAATGCTTGGTTTTGTGATCGGTCTTGGCACCGAGCTGCTCACCGGCCAGGGCATCCTTTCCCAAATCGGTCTGGGTTGAACGTCATGGAAACCGATTACACCACTGCAATTTCGGTCGTAGCCCTGATCACCGTTGTGCTCTCGGCAATGACGATCTACGTGCTGAGCCGGCCTACGGACCTGGCTAAGAGGGTTGGATGATTTCTGCAATCACCATCGTTCTTTTCGGTGCCTGGATTGTTGGTGCTCTCAACCAGCCGGATCTTGCTGATTGAGACTCTAGCTCTTGCTTCTTCAGCTTCCACGCAACTGTTCCGCCACCAAAAGCCATGACCAACACTCCTTCTAACGGCCCAGCGCTTGATAACAGCGCGGAACAGCTGACCCTCATGGAGCAGCTCAAGCAAGTTGAACTGTTTAACGGCCGCGCCGCCATGGTTGGCATCGTCACCGGCATCGTGATGGAAGGCCTCACCGGCTTTGGTATTGCCCATCAAATCGGCCTCGGCGCCTTGGTTGATGGCTATGCCGCCTGCCGTACTCAGTTCCTGCCCTTCTGTTTCTGAGCTTCTGTTTCTGAGCTTCTGCAGGCCATTTATTTTCTGACCCCTAGGTATTGCCTGGGGTTTTTTTATTGGATGCCAATGGATTAACCGGCGGCCTCCAAGGCCGCCGGCTGGCCGGCTAGACGGACCAGCGCAGGGGAGGCTCAAGCTCTTGGGGCTCTTCTTCCAGCTGGATTAGCCACCAGGCTGCTGGATAGGCGGGCTCGGGCTGGGGTTCCTGCCATTGACTGGAAGACTGAGCTTCTTCCCAAGCATCAATGAGGGACTGCATGGTGGTGGAGAGCGGGAACATCGCTGTGATGCAAAGAACGCGCACCTGACACCCCGAGAAGCGGGGAAAACTGGAGAGCGGTTTTGCAGAGCCGATGGGCCCCTACATCCAGCTGAGGTGCTGAATGGGCGCTTCTGCTCAGCGCACCTAGCGGTGCGGCAGCGGGCACGGGCCTTTGCGGATTGCCCGAGCGGGAGCGAGCGGCTTGAGCAGGCAGCCCGCTGCTCTACTTCCAGCTGACAAGCCGGCAGAAGGCTCAATGGAACCCGACCAGGCGGGAGCGGTGGAATCCCCTGGCTCGCTATTGCCCCACCGGTAAGTGCCCGGTTTGCACGGCTTGCACGGTTTTTCAGCGGGGACAAACGCCGCGGAACCCCAACCAGGCGGGAGCGGGTGGAGCAAGAAAGCCCGCTGCTCTGGACTGTTTCCCGCTCTCTTTTGCTCCTCTACCCGCTAGTCCTGCCACCAGCCAGCACCCCAATAGAAGGGGGCCTATGGCCCCCTGGTGGGATTAGCAGACTGAGACGGTGACGCCGGGGAGGCCCTGGAACTTGCGTGCAAAGGCAAATGCCTTCTCAGCAGGGATCAGCCGCATCTTCTTGACCGGCTTACCGCGCCTCCCGAAGTGCTCAACGGTGCAGGGCTGAGCACCGCTCTTTTTGATACCGGGCGCATAGCGATGGACGATCAGCAGGCGGATATTGCAGACGGGGCCTTGTGGAGCTGCCATGAAAATTTTGGCGAGGAACCCCTAGGTGACGCCCCACGGCGCATCAGCAGGCAAGGGTGGCGTAGCCACTTGCGCAGCCCTTTCCGTCTGCGAGCAAGTGAGGGCAACCTGCAAGGGGTGCTCGACGAATTACCAGCAGTGCCCCAAAGCCAACGGTGCTAGTTGGGCATGACTACTCATAATTGTGGCCTGCAATTAGCAGTACTGGGGCGAGGAGTGCACACATGCTGAATAAAGCAAGGTATAGCGTGCAAGCAGGTTTTTGCTGACAATATGGATTAGAATTATTCCTATGCTGCCCCTGGGTCCCGATGGGTTGGATTTTTGATGCCGCAATTCTGCTAGGCGAAGGAGCTGTTATGGGTATGACAGAAGAGCAGAACGCGAATAAAAAGCTAGTTGTATGCAGAAACTGCCATGCCGAAGCCGAGAGAAATAATGCTTACTGCAGTATGTGTGGCTCCCATGAACTCGTGAGAAAAGATAAGTTTCTAAAGGAGCTAGAAAATAAGGCCCAAGCCGCGAAAGTTCTTGAAAAAGAATTTAAGAGAATGTCTTTAGTATTTGCAGAGCTGCAAGCTCTGCAACGCGGAATGCATTGCTCTGCCTGCATTCGCGACTACACTGAAAACGCCCGTTTCTGCTCAGGCTGTGGAGCGGCATTGGTCACCGTTCAGCAAGAATATATCGAAGCCGTAGTGCTTACAAGGCACCCGTGGTTAGCCAAAAATAGCTTTGAACTAAGGGAAAGAAAAAGTCAATGGGAGGCGTTGACTGCCGACCAAGAAAAGCAAAATGCTGAGCGTCAAGAAGAAAGCAGCCAGTTCGTCAAATCTATTGCCAAAAGAGCAGCAAAAATTTCCATAAGGGGGGTGGGAAAGGGCTTAAGCTTTCTCGGCAAGACAATAGATCAAGCCATAAAGTAATAACTATTAAACACATAAAGACACCAGACGGCAAGAGCCGGCTCGGGCAGCAAAGCATTAAGCCCTACAGGATAATTTGTTAGAATAGAATGCATAGCCTGATATATATCAAGTACCGAGATGGCGCTGCCGGATAATGGCCAGATGCTATTAGCCACTCGACTCAGCCAAGACTGCATCTGGCACTTCTGCCTCTGGGCAGATCGCATCCACCGCCTGCCGAGCTGCGCTGATCACCTGCAGCAACACCTTGGGGGATTGGCGCAGCACTGATATCCAGCTGTGGAGATAGGCGGCGTGATTGGTGAGCTCACAGCCGATCTGCAGCCGCTGCCCCAGCAGAACGCTGCCCAGCTCGGCCACAAGCTCTTCTCGGGCATAGGTGCTGGAGCCAAAGGCGCCGGATTGATCCCGCTTAAGCCGTGACGCGTGGCCGGTGGAATGAATGGCCTCGTGGCCCCAGGTGGCATAGAGCGCTGGCGCCCCGTGGAAGCTTTCGCGCAGCGGCAGCTGAATGCGATCGGAGCTGGTGGAATAAAAGGCCCGCTCACCGCCCCAGCTGGCTGGCACCGGCCAAGCAGAGAGAACGTGCTCGGCGCGGGCGATCGGCTCGATCGCTGGCCAGGCCTCGGGGGCTGGCATCCGTGCGGCGATCAAGCCAGCCAGCGCATCACCCTCGAGATCGCCGGCATTGAATACCGGCACGGGGCGGTAGCTGGCCCAGCTGTGGAGCACCTTCTCGCCATTGGACGCCTCCTTCTCGCTGGAGTGCAGCTGGGGCCGCAGGATGCGGACGGACTTTGAGCCTTTGCGGGGGAAGATGCCCAACTTTTTGGCCTCGGCAAAACCGCACCAGAAGGGCAGCTCAGCGCCACGCATGGCCATGCCGAGCTCCAAAAGGATTGGATTACTGCCGCGATAGGCACGGCCTGTGAGCAGATTGATGTGAACACCACCGGTGTGGCAATCCCAAGGCTTGCGCCATGGCGTGCTGCCAGCTTCTAGGAGCTCGATGAGATCACGAACCAGCGCTTCTTCTGGCGAAGGATCTGAGCTCTTACTACGTGACTTTGGTGATGCGGCCATTGGAAAGCGCGCAAAGGACTTGAAGTGATCGCGCCGGTGAGGGCAAGGGCGGCGTTAGCCGCTCGCGTAGCCCTTGCGCCACCTGCGCACACTGAAGTTCCCTGCGCGTACCAAACCCTTGTCCTCCAAGCTCTGTCGCACCGCCAGGTGCGCCCCGCAGACCACCACCGATAGGTGGGCTCTGTAAACCAGCACCGCTAGGTCCACTTAGCGGGGAAAGAGATAAAGCAGGCCGCCGATATGGCGGCCTGCAGGAGCTCAGATAAGCGCCACCTCCCCAGGGAGCAGAACCCGGCGCTTCTGGGCTGCTGCCAATACCTCTTGGCGATAGAGCTCTTCTCCAGCGGCGCTAAGGGCTGAATCGATGGCATCGATTCGGGCTAGGCACTGAGCGATGGCAGGCAGCACCTCTTCTTCTAAGAGGGTGATTTCCTCTTCTCCATAGGGCTGCTCGCTCCAGGTGCGGCGCAGCGGCAAATCACGCCGCAGCAGCTGCTCGATGGAGCGCGAGGCGCGATCAAGCAGCAGGAAGGGATCTTCCTCTGGCCGACAAAACTTGGACTGGGCAGCTTGTGATGCCATGGGATTCGGCGCCAGGTGTGGCGCAGCGATGGGACCGATCCCAGAGGCGTACTGACGGAGGAAGGAATCACAATGGAGAGGACCCGAAGTAAGCCCCACCGGAAGCCGACCCAGCTAGTGCGAGCCTTCTGCGCAGGTCAGGTCAAGGCTGGAGCGATCAGATCTTTCGCAAACGCGGCTTATTCAGGTGATGCACCGCATGCACCACCACGCCAAATAGCTCTGAGCGATCAAATACCTCTAGGTCCAAAGGAATTGCTGCTTCTCCAGGCCGCACCGGTTCAAGTAACCACTGCTCCCCCTGCCGCAACAGCGGCCGCATCAAGAAGCTGCCCTGGTGGGCAACGACGACGACATGGCCTGAGCAGGGTTCAACGCTGCGGTCAATCACCATCAGGTCGCCATCATTTATGCCGTGCTGGCGCATGCCATTGCCGCTGGCCCGCATGTAGAAGGTGCAGACCGGGTTAGGAATCAGGGCGGCATGGAGATCCAAGCCCTCACCCAATGAACCCAAGCAGAAGGGCACAGGCTCTCCAATGGGCAGGTCGGCCAAGATCAAACCAGCAATAGCACCAGTACGGCTGTTCTACTCCTGGTGAGGCGGCTTGGGTTGGACTGGCTCAGCTGCCTGCTTCTGGCCAGGGAACCAGCTT
This sequence comes from Cyanobium sp. L1E-Cus, assembly GCF_024345755.1. Taxonomy (NCBI): domain Bacteria; kingdom Bacillati; phylum Cyanobacteriota; class Cyanophyceae; order Synechococcales; family Prochlorococcaceae; genus Cyanobium; species Cyanobium sp. L1E-Cus. The sequence goes on from NZ_JAGQBS010000004.1 coordinate 12,588, forward strand.
CATATCCCCCACCTTGTTCCAGGTTTTGCATTTGGGATCAGCCAGCCGGTAGATAGCGCTGCCATCTAGCCCAGTCTTGGTGACGACCAGGACCGGCGCACCTGGCCAGCCGATCCGCCAAATCTGCTCATCACCTGCCAACACAATCAAATCGCCGGTGGCGGGGTGCTTGAGGTCTGGGGCCATCGCTGCACCGTAGAAAGCCATTGGCGATTCGTTGCTAGTGCGGCAAAGCAATCGGTAGGGGCGCGCACGAATCAGGTACGCCTGGCTCCGCGCCAGGCGGCTGGGCACTAGGCCACCAGCTGCTGCCGCAGAGCCTCAAGTGCCTTCTTCTGAGCCCGCTGCACGGACATGGCGCTGATTTGCAGCTGCTCTGCTGCAGCCCGCAGTGAGAGGCCCTCAAGGATGGTGAGCCGTAGGGCTGTGGCTTGAGCTGCAGGCAGCTGATCTACTAGGGAAGCTCTGGAAAGCCACCGTGCGGCCAATCACCATGAAGTCGCTGGCATGAGTCTCATCCAGCGACCTGGCTGAGCCCCTGGGTTATCCAGACCTTCCCTAGCTGCTCCAGCGCCAGATCATTAGCGGGGCCGGCTGCTTCTTGCTCTGGGCTGGCCAGCTGATCGAGCAGGCATGGCTCGCCAGCGGCGTGGCCATCAAGGCTGATGTGACCTAGTGGGCACTGACCCTGCTCATGCGGCTCTTGACGCAGCAGCAGGCAGGGCTGAATCACCAGCCACCAACTGCATGAACCGAAAGTGGAACATCGAGCCACACGATCTCACCTCAATAACATTTATTGTGTCGGCCGGGTGAAGAATTGATCCGCGACAAACCCCTAGACGCTGGAGGCATGAAAGGGTGTCAGGCATCTTGATGCATGCCATTTCGCCAGTTTGGACACAGATCGCAGCAAGGGTAACGATGATTCGGCACTGTTTGGCTGTGCCTTGCTTTACTGTAATCAGGATGTAGACAATTTGGGCTCTAAGCCGGACATCAGTGAATGTTGTTTGGCAACTCAAACTGGAGAACATCGAGCTCCCGCAGGTGCTCTAGAAGTTGCAAAACGAACTGATGGCGCTCTGCGGGGATGCCTTGCAGGGCCCCAAGCACCGAGGCGCATTCACGGATGATCTGTTCGATCGTGCGCCGGCCGTCTATCAGCCGCAGCACGAAAAGATGGGCCGGCACGAGTTCCGACAACCCGTTGGGGCGCTTCAGGCTGTTTCCCTGAAGGCCGCAGCGATACCGGAAGGACGGCCGGTACGCTCCAGCGTTGGCATCATTCAAATCGATCCGGTAGCTCTCTGGCGGACGGTCACGCCGGCAGGCTGTGAACCAATGGCAGCCGTTGGTGGTGTTCAGGCGCTCCATCAGCGACCAGCGCTGCGGTGTCGGCAGTGACGCCAGATGCTCATAAAAGGGATTGCTGCAGAAAGCGGCTGGGCAATAGGGCGCTTTATGAGCCAGATCGTGAAAAGCCAGACCGGCTGCTTCCACCAGCTCTAGGCAGTCCGGAATCGAATAGCTGCGCTCACGGCCATGCAGAAATGTATCGACAATGCCGGCGTCATAGTCTAGATCTGGTGCGATCGACAGATAAGCGGCCAGTGGATGATCCGATTCCAATCCCGCCACGGCCTGCTTAGTCAGCTCAACCGATTGTGCTGATTGGTCGAGGTTCAGATCGCGCAGCACCGATTGCAGCAACTCGACGCCAATGCGCCCATATTTGGCATAGAGCATGACCGCAATCACCCCATCGCGGTACAGGCAGCTCGCAAGAGCCTTCAGGCCTGCGAGCGGATCGGACAGGTGGTGAAGAACACCTGTGCAGACAATCAGATCAAAGCTGCTGGCCAATTGATCCACCTCTTCGATGGCAAGCCGGTGCAACTGGAGATTGCGGAGCGCATGGCGTTCGATCAGGGTCTGGTGGTGAGCAAGTGACGCCTCGCTCACATCGATGCCAACCACCTGGGCCGTGGGGTTGGTGTGGGCCATCGCGGCGGCCTGACTGGTTCCGCATCCGGCCACCAGGATCCGCATGCCATCGGTGTAAGGCCGGTCAGGCCAGAAGAGGGTATGGGCATGGCTGGGGTCGAACCATTGCCATTGGTTTTTCAGCCAGTCATCGAGATCCGCGATCGGCGCCGGATAACTCCACTGCTCGTACTGACGAGCCACAACATCAGTCGTTGGAGTCTCGGCCATGGTTTGTGTTTGTTCTGGTTCTGAGTCGGGCATCTTGCGATACACCAGCCAGCGCATTTCAATCGGGGAATCTTGGCGTGGCAGATCGAACACATCCAACCCGCTCACCCAGTTGGCGTACCAGCTGGTGGGAGGCCAGGCGCCCTCTGGGAGAAGGCGCTGTTCGTAGTCATAAACAGAATCATCCGCAACCAGGCTAAGAGGCAGATCCTTCACACCCTCCGCCAACTCGGAAGTCGTAAAAATGGCTGAATACACCTGCAGTCCCAGCTCGCGGGCGGCTGCATCGGGGGTGTAGCCGCGGATGGGTACAAACACGTTGAATACCAGCTCTCCACCTGGAGCCAGGCACGCGGCTGCCAATTCGAACATCTGGCGGAGCTGAGCTGGGCCGCGGAAGTCCGAAACAACCTCCGAGAGCACCACGAGTCCGTAGTCATCCCGCAGTGCAATGCTGGTGGAAAAGACATCCCCCTCGAGAACACGCAATGGCAGTGATTCCTGCTCGCTCGCGTCCCGAATAATCGCGGCAAACCGGCTACTCAGCTCCACCGCATCCACCGGATGACCGCGACGGGCAAGTGCAAGAGCATTACGTCCGGTGCCTGCACCAATGTCGAGTACAGGGCAACCTGCAACAGCGAGGGCCATGACACGAGCATCGGGCTCCGTACCGAAGTAAGGAGGTTGGCGAGTAGACACCCACTCGTCATAAACATCTTCAAGGCGTGGTGCCTGATGCGTCACGTTGTAGGTCACGCTGAGGCCCACTGGGACCTCGTAGCCAATGACGATCTCGGCGCGGGGGGACGTTTCGTAGGCCTCGAGAAGCTGGTCGGCCAGAACATTGCGAAGCTGACCGCGCTCCTCGTCAGTGAAGCTGACACCCAGAGGCGCAAACGTTTGTACACACACGGCCTCAATCTCATCGAGCAAAGCCGGTACAGCTGGTAACCGGATCTGGCCCGTGGTCACACTGCGGCAAAGCAGTCGTCGGCTTATCGCAGCTCGCTCTGGCTGAGCTGAGCTAGTCATCGCAGCCCCATGGCGATCAAGTCGCGATTCAGGGAGGTGATCAGGATCTCTAGGTCACACGAGTAAGCCCGATCGGGCATGAACAGCGTGGGGGTCTGACGAGCTAGAGAATCGGTCGCCGAAGTATCGCCCATGGCGGGACCTGAGCTGGCTTACAAGAGCCCAGCGTTGCCGCCATTGCCGCCACTGCCTACCCCACCCTTGCCGCCCGCACCTCCGACCCCACCATTGCCGCCATTGCCTGCGGTGCTTCCAGCGCCGCCATTGCCGCCACTGCCGCCCACACCTCCGGCCCCACCATTTCCACCATTACCACCAGCGCCGTCATGCACCCTTACATCACGGTTGGAAGGGCCGATCGATAGAGCCTTGATCGCTGGTGTATTCAGAATGTTGGTGGATGGCGTTGAGCGTTTGACGGGGCGGCTACCGAAGCGATATGTGAGATTGACCGAGACACGGGTATCAAAAGCCTGGTCGTAGGAGAGATTGGCTCCTGCGCTAAGGCCATCGCTAATCGTGTAGTCCACTCGCCCAACAACACCCGATCCATTGGCGGTAGCGAGGTCTCCGTTCTGGTAGTAGTAACCCAACGTGGCCTTTAAATCGGGAGTAATGAAGGCCCCAATATCCAGGCCGTAGGTATTAAGTGCACCGCCGTGGTAGGTGTTATTAAGATTGTAGGTTCTCGCGCCCGTCGGCAGTAAGGCATAAGCGTTGAGCTGCCAGTGGTCGCCGATGGCTTCCAAGCCAACTGCTGCCTGCTGGAAAAACACCGTGCGCGAGCCTGTCACCATGACGCCCGTATCAGCCTGCCCCGTGGACATGGGCCGTGTGTCATACCCGGCGTTCACGCCAAACATCCAGCTGCGATCACTGTTCAACCAGCGATAGCCAAGTCGCGTGGATGTTGAAATAGTGGTGCCCGCCACCTCGGTATTGATGATACTGGAGAAGTTGCCGATGTCTGGCAGATTGACATTAGCCAGGGCATCCAGGAAAAAGACGCTGTTGGTGCCCACGGAGAGCGGCAGGAAGCCACCGATACCCATTTCGTTCGGGGTTCCTGCACCCTGTGTTTGACCCTGGAAGCCCCAGTTGAACTGCACGGCATCCTTAAGGGACAACTCCATCACGCCCAGGTCTGCAGCAGTGCCTTGAGCGACTTTGGCTTCTTCCGCGCCTGCAGGGGTGATGCCAAAGGGCGTCGATGCCAGTGCCAGAGCAACCGTGCCTGCCAGAGAGAGGTTGAGGCGGATGGAATGCTGCACTACGGCTCAATTTGTCGATAATTGCTGAAATGTGTTTCAAAAGTGCTGCTGCGTCTGGTTTGGGTGGCCGGTTCTAAGGTTGGTAGCAGGATGGCATCAATGTTTTGGTCGCAGAGCCAGACCCACAGCCACCACCGCGAACGCAACCTGAGCAGAGGGCCTAACGTCAGCCCATGACTACGATCAGCTCGAGCGGCTCCGACCTGCAGGCGGTCAAGACCGCCCTGAGCGGTTTGCAACCCAAGCCAAGCCGGCTGGTGTTGTTCGGCTCTCGGGCCCGTGGGGACGCCCGGCCTGATTCCGACATTGATCTGCTGGTGGTGATGCCCCAGCCCACGCTCACGCCACAGGAGCGGCAGCTGGCTCTGCGTTCGTTGCGGGCGGCATTACGCCCCCTGCCCCTGAAGGTGGGCGTGGATCTTGTGGTGGTGGGTGAGCAGGATGCCCGCGACCTCGCCGGTTCCCGTTGGCATGTGGTCGCCAGGGCGCTGCGGGAGGGAGAGATCCTCGATGACGCCGGCTGAAGACGCGCGCCTGCTGCTGCGGCTGGTGGAACGCCATCTCGGCAGCCTCAGGGGCACGTTGAACCCTGCTGTCTTCGCAGATGAGGACTGGGGCTTTCTGGCTCAACAGACGCTCGAGAAAGCACTCAAAGCTCTCCTGGTCATCCACAACCAGGAACCCCCCAGAAGCCATTCCCTGCAACGTCTGCTCCAGGAGCTCGAGGCCTGCGGGGAAAGTGTGCTCCTGGCGCCGGAACTGCTCGAGCTCGATGATTTCGCCGTTCTGGCTCGCTACGACGCAGACCCCACTCCTCTCCCGGCGGAACGGAGCCGACTGCTGGAGCTGCTGGAAGACCTTCAGGCTGATCTTCAGCGGCGCATTCCCTGATTCGTTCCGCCGGCCCAGAGCGCCATCGCTGGACTGATCACCACCTGAGCCCACCAGCGCTGGATCGAGGGGGGCCTGGCGCAGCATTCCGCACCAGCCAGGATGACCTCATGACGACGGTCAGCGCATCATCGATCGAGGAGCGGCTGCCAGCGATGGCAGCCGTGATCCAACGCGCCATCCCCGGCTGCGAGGTGCGTTTGTTCGGTTCCCGGGCCCGCGAACAGACAGGGCCGGATTCCGACATCGATCTGCTGATCACAGCGCCCGATCGCTGGCTGGAGGATCACCACCGCTTCGAGGTGCTCAATGCCCTCTGGGATGAGCTGAGCCAGGCCGATGTCTCCCTCGATCTACTCCTCTATTCCCAGAGCGAATGCGAGGCCAGGCGCCACTGGCGCAGCCATGTGATCGGCCGTGCTTACCGCGAGGGGAAGCTGCTGCATGGCCCTCTCTGAGGCGGAGGGGCTACTGCGGATTGCTGCTCCTCCTCAAGGAGAGGGACCTGGCGGAGCAGGCAGACACCCGAGCCCAGAACCCTGCCTACGCTTGGAGCAGAGCCGCGGCGTCTGCCATGCCGACACCAAGCTGGACGGACTGGGCTGAATGCCCTGCTGTGGAGCAGGATCCCCAGCGCGTCAGCGGCGCCTGGGTGTTCCGCGGCACGCGGATCCCTGTGGCGGCACTGTTTCAGAACCTCGAGGACGGCGTGTCGTTGGCTGAGTTGGTGGAGCTGTTCCCTGGGGTGACGAGCGAGCAAGCGCGCCTTGTGCTCGAGCACGTCGGCGGATCCACCCAGCTGGGGTGCATACGCTAAACACATGACCTTCTCCCGCATCACGCACGATCCCGCTGTGATGGGCGGCAAGCCCTGTATTCGAGGGATGCGCATCAGCGTCGGAACAATTGTGGGGTTGGTGGCCAGTGGCGCCACCCGTGACCGAATTCTGACGGCCTATCCACTCCTGGAAGCTGGCGACGTTGATGAGGCCCTGGCCTATGCCGCCTGGCGGTTAGAAGAGCGGGAGGAGGCTCTGGTCCTGAAGTGATGCTGCGCCTTCTGGTCGATATGAATCTCTCGACCGAATGGATTCTTCTTCTCAAGACAGCCGGCCATGAGGCTGTGCATTGGTCGGAGGTCGGGAACCCGCGAGCGCCTGATCAGGAGCTGATGCTTTGGGCTCGTCACCATGGCGCAGTGGTGTTCACCCACGATTTGGACTTCGGCACGATGCTTGCCCTGAGCGGAGCAGATGGGCCCAGTGTTCTACAGGTGCGTTGTATGAACGTGCTTCCTGAGGTGATCGGTGAGCTGGTTATCCGCCTTCTAGACAACTACCGCGAAGAACTCCTGCAAGGTGCTCTCGTGGTTGCTGATGAACGGCGTCAACGTGTACGAATCCTGCCGCTTCATGTGGGTGACCCATCCAATCGTTGACGATCTGACCGGGAAGCAACAGACAAGGCCGGCCACCGGCCGGCCTGAGCTTCAGCGACTCGCGGCAGCAGCCAGGGCCCGCACCACGGCCTCCTGATCGGCCTCGATGGCGCGATCGATCGCATCCACCCGGGCGTGGAATAGCGCCATTGCCGGCAGCAGCTCCTCTTCGAGCAGGGTGATCTCCTCCTCCCCGTAGGGGTGATCGATCCAGGGCCTGGGGATCAGCAGCCCGCGGGTGGTGCGGGTGGCCAGCAGCCACTGCAGCGCCCGATAGCAGGACTCCACCAGGGCGATCGGATCCTCTGGCGCGTAACAAACAGCGTGTGTAGCCATGACGAACTGACGCCTTCCGGCGCAGCGACGGGACACCGCAGGGCACGCCCCGCCCGGCAAGGGGCGCCGCCCGCGGCGCCTCGCGTCAGCCCTCGCCCAGGGGCGAGCCTGGAGGGGCCCGGCGCAGCGCATCTGACGGTGCGTCGACAAGCTTGTGGCCGGCGATGCCAGTGGCAAGCCGCTGCGTTCCTGGGCGTCGCCGTGTCCCTCGCCATCCGCCTGAAGCAGCAGCAGGAGCAGGCTTTGACGGCAGCTGCCAAGTGCCTTGGGGTCAGCGCGACGGAGCTTGCGGCGGCAGCCGTTCGCGACCTGCATGCCCAGCCATCGACTGACCTGGTGGCTGCCGCTCAGAGGGTGCTCGAGAAACACCGTGAGGTTGACCGCCGTCTGGCCTAGCCGCTGTTGCCATGGTCGCCGTCCGCAACCTCGATCGCGCCCACCGGGGGGACGACCTGTGGGTCGCGGCACTACAATGTGGTGCATGGAGAGGGGTCTATGAACAACCGCTCACTGACCATCCGTCTCGATCAGGAGCTGGACCTGGAGCTCGATGCCGCCTGTGCCGCAACCGGGCGCTCCCGCGGCGAGATCGTGCGTGATGCACTCCGGCGACAGCTCCAGTTGATGCGCTTTGAGCGCCTGCGCAGCCAGGCACTGCCCTACGGGGAGGCGACGGGCTGGCTCACGGACGAGGACGTGTTTGCCACCGTGTCCTGAGCGGCGTGCGCGTTTTCCTGGATACCAACGTTCTGGTCAGCGCCTTCCTGGCACGTGGTTTCTGCGCCGATCTATTTCGCCTCGTGCTGATCGAGCACACCCTCGTGACCAGCGAGGTGGTGCTCACAGAACTGCAAGACGTGCTCAGCCGTAAGGGCCGTTTACCTGCTCCGCAGATCGCAGCCATCCAGGCATTTCTGCGCGACCAGCCGGTGGCCCCCTGGCCTGCCCAGACCCTGCATCTGGGCCTGGTGGATCCCGATGACGAATGGGTGGTGGCCAGCGCCGTCCTTGTGGATGCAGATCTGTTTGTGACGGGGGATCAAGGCGTCCTGGCCTGCATCCAGCCGCCACTGCCGATCGTCAACCCGCGGGGCTGTTGGGAGCGGTTGCGCAGCTCAGACTGAGCAGCCTTGCCGTTCAGCAGCCAGCGTCCGGTTCCTCCGCGTCCGCAGGTGGTCTGTTCCATGGGGGACGGCGGGACCCTCCCAGCGGGCCTCGGTCGGGTGTTCCACGCCTTCCTCCCCCATGGCACACCCCACCGCTCCCTGCTGCGAGATCCGCACCCTGGTGCTCCACACCTATCCGGATGGCATCAAGGCCTTTGGCCATGAGCGCATCACCACCCCGATGGGTCGCCGCGGCAAGCCGCTCAAGAAGCTGCGCCTGATCCCTGCCGAGAAAGCCTTTGCTCTGGCCCGCAGGTTCCAGGGGCGATTTGGCACCACCGTCTCGGTGATCTGAGCCACCGGCGGGAGGCTCTGCCTCCCGCGCTCCAGGCCAACGCCAACGCCTCCACCACTCCCTCTCGGACAGAGTCACCTTCATCGGCTATCAGATCGCAGCAGCACGCGATCAGCTTCCACAAGGGAGGCGCTTGCCACTGCCGAGCTCTCTCTGTTTCCAGAACCAGACCTTGGCTGAATCCATCGCACCGGAGGATCCAACTGCACAGGCCTTCATTAGGGAGTCAAGGCTCAGCCAGAGCGGTGATCGCCTGAAGCACCATCAGTACATCAGGCAGTCGCTGCTGACTGGCCTGATCGGGCGGCAGAAAGGCTGGCAGTGCCTCCAGAAAGGCGGGGGTATTCAACAGATCGCGGAATTGTGCCGCGAGATCGTTCCGCAACTCAGGCGGACTGAGCCTGCATTCCTCCAGCAGTGAGGCACGACCGTCCACCACCGCCATCAGGTCTTCCAGATCGTGGCTGAAGAGGTAATCACCCTTCCCGCGTCCGTGGAAGGCCTCCAGCTTGGTGGCCAGGAACACGGGTGCCGTCACGACCCGGATCGAGCGCCCGCTCGGCAGCCCTTGGAGCTGGGCGGTCTCCAGGGCGAGGGGATACCAACGATTGGAGAAGCCCAGGATCTCGATCTGGGCTGGCATCAGGTCGAGAATGAGGTCGTTGATGCACCATCGACAGAGGGGAGCGCCTGGTCGGCTGTCCTCCTGAAAACCCCGCTGCCGCAGTTGCCTCCCCAGCTCGTGATAGTCGGACCTGGCGATCACGCTGCAGATCACATCAACATCCTGGGTGGGCCGGATCTCCGGCAGAGCCGGATCCGTGATCAGCACACCGGCCACGGCGCCGCCAACAAACACCAATTGCTCGAGCAGCGCCCGGCCCAACTGCTCAGCGACCCGCTCCAGCAGGACGACATTGGGCTCGTTGGGATTCATGGCTGCAACCGCTCCTCCAGCAGGGACAGCGCCAGGGCCTGTTCACGGGCACTGCCGCCACGCACCGCGTCGAACAGGGCCAGCAGCTCCCCAAGGGCCGGGTTGCGCTCTGCCGCCTCGGGAACGCTGGGATAGAGCGGATGGAAGGCGATGCCGCGGGCTGTTCCCTTCTTCCAAGGCCACACCGGTGGTGGGTCGCCGCTCGGCCGGATCTGCTCGTTGAGGGGGTAGGCGGCGTAGGCGGTGGGAACCCCGCGACTGAGTGCCCCCAGGGTGGCGGGAAAGCAGTAGCGAGCCCCGTGCTGCACGAAGGCTTTCAGGGCGGCGCGGGCAACGGAGGGCTTGCCAGCCTCATCCTTGATCGCCAGCCTGGCGGCCACGGCACGCTCCACCGCCGCATGGGCTTCCGAAGCCGTCAGGCCCAGTTCCGCGCCGAGGGCCGCATAGGTGGGCGCTGCACCTGGCTCCAGAGCTAGACGCAGGAGCACCACCAGATCCTGTGGGCGCAGCACGAGCTGGGGATTGGAGTGTGAGCGGGCCACGGTCGCACCAGGCCATTCGGCATTCGCGAATAGCGAATATAGCGCTCTCCTGTCTGGCTGGCCCGGTCCGGCTCCAGGTTGTGGCGCGGCTCAGCCGCCGCGCTCCACACCACCACAGCCCAGGCCATCCAGCAGACCCTGCAGCTGCTCGGCGCGCCGCCACTCCACCCGCAGCGAGCGCTGCAGCGGCTGCCTGCGGATCAACAGCAGATCGATCTCCGCCAACTCCTTTAGGGAGCGGATCAGGGGCGGCAGCAGCTCGGTGCGGATCAGCTCGCGCTCCTCGCGCTGATAGGGCTGATCAATCCAGCAGCGCCGCCACATCCGCGGACCGCGCTCCTCCATCAGCGCCTGCACCGCCCGCAGGGCGGCCTCGAGCAGCAGGACGGGATCCTCCTGGGGCCGGCCGATCCGCTGCAGCGCAGCAGCGGCCAGCAATGGGCGCGTGGGGGTGACAACCATGGCGATCGGCGCCGGGTGCGGCGCAGCGACGGGACCGATCCCAGCGGAGGCCCGACATCAGGAGGGCCTCAGACTGGAGAGGCCCGGAGCAAGCCCACCCACAGGTCTGCACCTGTCGCTCTGCTGTGTGCCCGGCGGAACGTGGCGCACTGGCCCCGCCGTTGTCATGGTCGGAGCAGAGCCCGGGACGTGCGCGATGAGCTGGAGCGAACTGGAACGCCTGGTGGAGGACGCCGAAACCCAGGGCGATCTGCAGCGAGCCTTGCGCCACTGCCGCTCGCGCAAGGAGCTGATCCTGGCGGCACGGCGCTTGGGCTACCGCATCACCCGCATCGACCTGCAGCGGGCTTGGCAGGAGGAGCAGGCGGAGGCGGGCGCGCAGCAGGCTGGCGGGTAGTTGGGCTTTCAGTCGTCGGGGATCTCTCCGGCTGAGCCAGAGGTACCAGGCTCTCTCGCGAACAACGGCGGAAGAGCCGCCAGCGACGCTGCATTCAGCTGAGCCGCTCCAGCGTCCGCTCACAGCGCCGCCCGATCTGATCCAGGAGTGCTCCTGCGCTATCCAGCCCAGCGGCTTCAAACAGGGTGAGGCTGCTCACCGTCTTGGCGGCATCGAGGCCGCTTCCCATCAGGTGCTCCAGGCTCTGGCCGAGCTTTCGGAGCTGCTCGTCGATCACGCCGATCACTGCCTCCAGCCGCTGCCGCAGCAACGGGTCGGCCAGGTAGGTGCGGGCTACATCCAGGTCTGCAATGCCATAGCGCTGGGCCATTGCCGAGCGGCCGAGGCCGGCCAGCTGGGGCAGCACGAACCAGATCCAGTGGCTGCGTTTGCGCCCGTCGCGCAGTTCGGCCAGGGCGCGGTCGTAGGCGCTGGGGCTGCCGGTGTTCTGGGCCGCAAGGAAGCTGGAGCAATCAGCCATATGGGCAGATGCAGGCTGACCAAGCGTGAAGGAGTCAGCGGTCAGCCCTTATTCCGCTTCAACTCCTCGAGCAGAACACCTGCCATGGAGGCACCGGCTCCTGAGATCACCCAGAGCGGCACTCCGACAGCGGTACCAAGTGCAGCTACGCCTGCTCCCTGGGAGCCAAAGGCCGCCAGGCCAATCGCTACACCCCCCATGCCGAACCTTGCCGCTGTGGATCGCTCATCCCAAGCCACACGCTTGATGTGCTGCATCACCAGCTTTGCGGCGGTTACAGCGGCTTTGCTGGAAGCTGTGATGGCAATGGCCTTCTTGGCTTTCTCCAGCTTCCCCAGGGGCGCATCTTTGAGCACCAGCAGCTGAGTGATCCATTGCTGGAGAACCACCCGATCACTCGCTGACGTGGCCTGGACGATCGTGATGGCGAGTTGACGCTCCTTGGCCTGGTCGTCGGAATCCATGGCTGGCTGAGCACGGAGTTCAGATTAGGCCCCCAGGATTGGATCTCCGGGGCCAGATCCCATGCACTAGATGCATAGATCCGGTGTTTCGCATGGGGCCGGCCGGGGGATTCGGCTCAATCCCTTAGTTTTTGTTGAGAATCCTGATCAGGACTGGGGTTGTCGTGCTCTATGGCGTCGGTAGTGCCAAGATCCCTACAGGGAAGCAGGGGCGTTCCATTGGCGAGAGCAGCCCAGGGGGCGCCGCGCTACTGCTTGAGCTTCACCGCTGCCGGCCTGCGGCCTGATCTGGCAGCTGTGATTGCTGGCATCTACGCGGAAGAAGGCGACTGGAACCGCACCAAGGCCGCCGTGCTGGAACACAACGCCCTGCAGGCCCGCTCGGCCAGGAGCAGCAAGGTGCTGGAAACGGAGCTGCGTCAGCGGCTGCAATACCTCACTGGCCCCCAGCTGCAGCTGCTGGCACGAGGAACGAGCGATGAACGCAATGCGATGGCATGGCTGGCGGTGCTGAAGCGCATTGAGATCGCGGCCGACCTGACGCGCGAGGTATTGATGGGCAAGCTCAGCAGCCTGGATCCGGTACTGCGCCGTTCAGACATGGCGGCCTTCTACGAGGACTGCGAGCGGGATCACCCAGAGCTGACGGCTCTAGCACCTTCCTCTCAGCAGAAGGTGCGATCAGCGCTCCTGCAGATGCTCAGGGATGCCGGCCTCCTGAGCGGCAAGGCGGGTAAAGGGGGAACGCTTGGCACGGTGCAGCGGCCGCTTCTCTCGCCGCAGGTGCAAGACGTGGTGGCCAGCGACGACCCGGCGCTGCTGGCTGGATTCTTGCTGCACGCTCCGGCCATGCCCGCCAAAAGCCGGAAGCCAGCGACCTCGCCAGAGACGGCATCCAAGCCAGTGGCGAAACCTGCAGTGCACGCCTCCGCTAAGCCGAAGGCGAAGGCTGCTTCAAAACCAGCAGCCAAACCCAAGGCGGCCGCCAAGCCTGCAGCCAAAAAGGCCGCGCCAGCCCAGAGGGCGAAAGCATGAGCAGCGTCACCGGCCTCGACAAGCGCCTGCAGGAAGTGCTCACCCGCCCCGATTTCCTGGAGATGCGCGGCGTGGCCAAGGAGGTGCCGATCTTCATTCAGACCTACAGCCCCGCTGATGAAGACCAGTTGCGGGTGGTAGTGAAGGGGGCTGAACAGTTCCTGCGCAAGCAGGGCCTGCGGGTGAAGCAGGTGGACCTCTTTGAGCTGGTGCTGCAGCTGCTGGAGGCCAAGGGCTACCTCGATGTGGTGCTGCAGGAGGAGGCCGGCTGGAGCAAGAGCGACCTATTTGACACCCTGCAGAACGTGGCCGAACCCACTGCAGCGCTGGTGCCAAAGCTGATGGAGGCGCTGGGCGATGACAGCCAGATCAGCCTGATCACTGGTTCAGGCCGGGTATATCCGTTCCTGCGTACTCACACGATTCTCGAAGCACTGCAGCCGGCGATGGTGCGCCACCCGGTGGTGATTTTCTTTCCCGGCGAGTACTCCCAGGACGCCGACGGCGGTTCCTGGCTGCGTCTGTTTGGCACTACGACCGCCAGCAAGATCGAAAACCCGCATTACCGCGCCACCAACCTCGACTACTTCGACATCAAGAGCTGATGACTGCCAAAACCATTCAAGGGCTCTTCTCCAAGCCGGTTGATCGCCCGATCGATGGGGTGATCAAGGCCGATGACGAGCGGCATCTGCAGGTCGAACTCGACGAGTACGTGATCACTCGGGAGGTGAGCAAGGGCCTGGGTGCCTTCATCGATGCCTACCTGCACAACCCCACCGCGAATGGGGTGTGGATCTCGGGGTTCTTTGGCTCGGGTAAGTCGCACCTGCTGAAGATGCTCTCGCTGATGCTGGATGGCGACAAACGCGTCTCCTCCGAACAGCCGGGCGAGCAGAGCAAACGGCCGGTTGAGATCCTGCTGCCAAAGGTGGAGGACGAGATCCTCCGCGCCGACCTGAAAAAGGCAACTGCGATCCCGGCGCGCAGCCTGCTGTTCAACATCGATCAGAAGTTCGATGGCATCGGCGGCACCCACGAGGCACCGATCCTCGAGGTGTTCATGAAGGTGCTCAACGAGCTGCAGGGCTATTACGGCAACCAGGGCTACGTGGCCCAGTTCGAGCACGACCTCAACAAGCGCGGCCAGTTCGAGGCCTTTAAGCAGACCTACGAACGGGTAAACGGCCGCAGCTGGGATAACGACCGTGATGCGCTAGCCACGGTGACCAAGCGCAGCTTCGCTAAGGCCTATGCCGAGCAGTTCGGCGGCAGCGAAGACGACGCCATCAAGGTGATTAATGACGCCAAGGACAGCTACCGCCTTTCTATCGATGGCTTCGCTGGCCGGGTGAAGGAGTACCTAGCTAGCCAGCCACCTGGCTTCCGGCTCAACTTCTTTGTCGATGAGGCGGGCCAGTTCATCGGCCAAGAACGCAGCCGGCTGCTCAACCTGCAGACCGTGGTGGAAAGCCTGGCCACCGCCACCGATGGGCGGGCCACCGTGTTCATCACCTCCCAGGCCGACCTGGAGGGAATCCTGGGCCAGGTGAAGTTTGAGCAGGCCGATGACCTGAGCAAGATCCAGGGTCGCTTCAAGACCAAGCTCACCCTGGCCAGCGCCGATGTGCAGGAGGTGATCCAGCGGCGTTTGCTGGCCAAGACCCCGGATGAACCGGAGCAGCTGATCAAAATCTACGAGCAGGAGAGGGAGAACTTCACCACCCTGTTTCGCTTCAGTGATGGCTCGATTCAGCTCAAGGGCTGGAGCGACTGCCAGAGCTTCTGCGGTCTTTACCCCTTCCACCCCTACCAGCTGAGCCTGTTCCAGCAGGCGATCCAGAGCCTGGCGACCCACAGCATTTTTGAGGGCCGCAACATGGCGGTGGGTGAGCGCTCAATGCTCTCGGTGTTTCAGCAGGTGGCGATGGCCATCAAGGAGCTGCCGGTGGGGCGGCTGGCCAGCTTTGACCAGCTTTATGACGGCATCAATGAGGTGATCCGAGGCGATAAGAAGCAGACGATGGTGACCGCCCAAAACCAAGTGGGCGAGCTGGAGCTGCGCATCCTCAAGGCGCTGTTCCTTTTGAAGTGGGTGCCGCAGTTCAAGAGCACGGCGCGCAATATCGCCATCTTGTTAATCAGCGAGCCCAGTTTCGACATTCGCGCCCATGAGCAGGCGGTGAAAGATGCCCTGATCAACCTGGAGAGCCAGAGCTACCTGCAGCGCAGCGGCGAGATCTACGAGTTCCTCACCGATAAGGAAAAGGATGTCGAGCAGGAGATCAAGCGCACCGAGGTATCGGATTCAGAAGTGATCAAGGCGCTGCACCGGATCGTGTTTGACGACGTACTGCAAAGCAACAAGATCCGTTTTGCCGACAACGGCAACGACTACTCCTTTGCCCAGAAGATCGACGACGGCTTGATCAAGGGCAAGGAGGGCGATGTGGTGGTGAACCTGGTGACCCCAGAGCACCCCAACTACGGCAGCGAGGCGATCCTGCACAGCCGCAACATGGGTGGCACCGAATTGATGGCGGTGTTGCCGGGCAAGGAGCGGCTGCTCGATCAGATCCGCAGCCAGCTCAAAACCGACCTTTACATCCGCCAGAACAGCGGCAGCGAAGACGAAACCCTCAACGCCATCTTGGCGATCCGGGCCAAGCAGAACGGCAGCCGCCGCCAGGAGATCACCCGGCTAGCGGAAGAGCAACTACGCCTGGCCGTTCTGGTGGTGAATGGCCAGACCCTCTCGGTGGGAGAAGGTGACCCCAAGACCCGTTTCAGCAAGGCCTACCAGGAGCTGATCCGCTCGGCCTTCCCCAAGCTGAAGATGGTGCACGGGGCCTTCAACGAGACCACCGTGGCGGCGGTGGTGCGCGACCAGGACGACCTGCTTGATGGCCTGGCGGTGCAGCTGTCAGAGGCAGAGCAGGAAGTGCTGGTGGAGGTGGAAAGGAGCAAAAATCAAGCCGAGCGGCTGAGCGCAGATGCGCTGGTGCGCAAGTTTGAGGGGCGCCCCTATGGCTGGAGCAACTGGGCCACCCTCACCTTTATTGCGCGGCTCTACCGGCTCGGGAAGCTGGAGCTGCGGGAGAAGGAGCTGCTCAGCAGCGTGGAGGTGATTGAGGCGCTCACCAACAGCCGCAAGCTAGGCGGCGTGAGCGTGCGCAAGCAGGAGGTGTACGACACCAGCACGGTGAATGCGCTCAAGCGCTTCCACCAGGAGCTGTTCAACACGCAGAGCCTCGGCACCGATGCCCGCAGCACCTGCGAAGCCTTCCGCATGGCGATGGCAGAAGAAGCCCAGGACCTGCGGGAGATCGCAGCCCAAGCCGCCAGCTATCCCTTCCTGGCCGCTGTGAAGCCCTGGGCCGAACAGGCAGAAGCAATGGCCAAAAAGGACGACGGCTACCTGCTTAACCAGCTGGACAGCTTCAAGGACAGCTGGCTGGATGCGGAGGAAGACCTGATCACTCCCCTGAAGCAGTTCCTCAACGGCAACCAGAAGACGGTGTTCGACGAAGTGCGGGCCTTTGAGCTGCGCTATGGCGACGAGTTTGCCGATCTGCCGGCCGAACAGGTGAGGCCGCTGCGAATGCTGCTGGAGAGCGACAAGCCCTATGCCGGCGGCCTGATCCCCCAGGCCAAAAGCGCGATAGTCGAACTGAAAAAGCAGCTGGGCGAGCGACTGGCGGCGGCCAAGGCCAAGGCGCTGGAGGAGATCAGCGAGCAGGAAGGCCGGCTGAAGGCAACGGAAGATTTCCAGAACCTCGACACCAGCCAACAGGAGCAGGTGCTGGCAGCGACGGCAGCGGCCAAAACCGATGTGGAGGCAGCGAGCCAGCCAGGACGGGCCTTGCTGCGGGTGAGCCGCTACCGCGCTGAGGAGGTGCCCAAACAGCTGGAGCGGATGGCGGCCTTGGTGGCGCCGCCGGACAGACCAACGCCTGAACTGATCAAGGTGGTGCCGGCTTCTGCCCTGAAGGTGAACTGCCCGCTGAGCCAGATCACCAACAGCCAGGAGCTGCAGCAGTGGCTGGAATCGCTGCGAGCAGCAGCGCAGGTCGAGCTGGATCAAGGCCACAGGATCAGCCTGTGACCCGCCCAGAACTCAGGCCCCATCAGGGAGTGACTCGTAACCTAAAAACTTTTAAGTAAGACCATGCTCCCTGGCCTGCGCCCTCCTCGAGCCCCAGCAACCCGGCTCAACGCCATCGGCCGCCATGGCTTGCGGACTGGATTACGATGAGCATGCTCTGCAGCCCAAACTTAAGCTGTGGCAACTCCTCTCGCCACTCTCTCTACCAAGCAAGCCAGCCTGCGTTCGCTCAGCGTGAAAGAGCGGCTGCAGCGATCGATCGCCGCGCGCAGTGGCGAGGTAGTGCTGCGGCGCGATCTGGTGAACTTCGGCAGCCCGGCCCAGGTCAGCCGGGCGCTCAAGCAACTGGTGGCCGAGGGCAAGCTGGTGAAGATTGGCACGGGCGTATACGCCAAAGCAGCGCCTGGGCCGATTTCGGGCATACCGATGGCTCGCCAGCCGCTGGGCGCGTTGGCAGCCGAAACCTTCGATCGGCTGGGCATCCCTTGGCAGTTGGGGGCAGCGCAGCGCCGCTACAACGAGCGGCTCACCACCCAGGTGCCCTGGCGCACCACGTTCGACACCGGCAAGCGGCGCATCAGCCGCCGCCTGCAGATCGGCAAGCGAGTGGTGGAGTATGAAAACGATCTCACCCGCCCAGCGTGGCGCCGTCGAAGAAGCCGATCAACGCGGCCTGTGTGACCTGGATCCCTCGATCCTTGAGAAGGATCTGCTGATCACCGAAGTGCTGGGGATGCTCGCCGCCTTCGACTGGGGTGAGATTCAAGCGGTGTTCTGCGGCGGCACCTCGCTGAGCAAGGGCCACGGTGTGATCCAGCGGATGTCGGAAGACATCGATTTCAAGCTGGCGCTGCCTACCTCCTGGAGCCGCAGCCAGGCCCGCCGCAAGCTCAGCGCTTGTCGCAAAGAACTGGCGGAAACGATGCGGGCTGCGGATTTTGACCTACCAGAAGCAGGCATCGTGACCCTCAACGAAAACCGCTATTTCTGCTTCTCCATCGGCTACCTGCCGCAATTCCCGCTGGTGCCGGCACTGCGGGCGGAACTGCGTCTCGACTTCACCGCCCACACGCCATTGCTGGATCCTGTCCCGGTACAAGTAAGACCGCTACTGGCGGAGTTCATGGAGTTGGACGCGCAGGTGGTGGAGCATCAGGGGGTGCTGCTGCAGGAAACCCTGGCGGAGAAGGTCGTGTCATTCCTGCGCCGCACCGCAGGCTGGCAGGAGCAGGCAGAGCGTGACCCCGACGACGACATGCTGGTGCGCCACTTGTACGACGTGCACCAGCTGCTGGAGGTGGTGCCTTCTGACCCTGAGGCTCAGGAGTTGCAGAGCTACCTCTTCACCAAGATCGTGGCCGGCGATCAGGCGAAATTCGGCCGCCAGGATTCAATCTTTGGCGCCAATCCAAGTGAGCGCTTGCAGCAGGCGCTGGCACAGCTCCAGACCAGCGCTGAGGTGGCGGAGCTGTACGAACGGTTTGTGAGCGAGCTTGTTTGGGGCGAACCGGTGCCATTCGCGGAGGCCCGCGCTGGCTTTGTGGCATTGGCTGCGCGTTTACTGCGGGGTTTGGATCCGCCCCCATCCGCCACTCCATGCCCGTCAACACCGCAGCTCTGAAAACCTTTGCCCCGGCGATGCGGCGGCAGCTGTTGGAGGCGGTGGGCCGCAAGCTGGATCTGCTGCTGCCATGCCGAATGACACAGAACGGCTTGGAAACTACGCAAACGAAAAAAGTATTCCGCCCCCAGCTACCAACAGCAAGCCTGCCCAGCCAATCACGGTAGGGCGTTCACCAAGAAAAACAATTCCTACCAAAGCCACCATCAAGAGGCTTAGCCTATCAACCGGCACGACCAAAGAAGCATCGCCTTGCTTCAGGGCCCTAAAAAAGCAGAACGAGGACAAGCCACTAGCTAGGGCCGAAATTACAATGAATAGCCAAGTTTGCTGGGATAGTGCAAAAGGACTGCTTAATTTTCCAGTTGCTAAAATGAGCAATGGCAGAAAAATAGCTATAACAATGGTGCGGATTAGAGTGGCCAGATCCGCATCGACACTCTCGAGTCCAATCTTGCCAAATACTGCAGATGCAGTTGCAAAAAGCGCAGATAAAAAAGCCCATATAAACCAAAGCGGCAGGGCGGGGATTGGGCTCATTCAGAATAATGTGCTTGGCAGTAGTGGTGTTATAACGGGTTGAATGCTAATTGTCGCTTTTGCGCAACTCTGTTTCTCTCATTTTAAGCAACTGAAGCCTAGACGATTACGGCGATATTGGCGGCGATCGGGCGGCGAGATCGTGGTGGGGGGGGCAGCGGCATCGCTGCTGATGCCGCGGCACCTACTGTTAAGAGCTGGAGCAGCGCAGGAGCAGAGGCCGAGCGCCAGGCCCTGCCGGCCCATGCCTTCGACCAACTAACCCATCAATGCCCGTCAACACCGCCGCCCTCAAAACCTTCGCCCCGGCGATGCGGCGGCAGCTGATCGAGGCGGTGGGCCGCAAGCTAGACCTGCTGCTGCACCAGGCCAGCGCCGACACGCTGACCACCGCCGCCGGGCCGATCGAGGAGCTGCGGCAGCAGGAGGCTACCAATCGCCATGAGCTGCTGGAGCGGGTGGCCTACAGCTGGTTCAATCGCCTGGCGGCGCTGCGCTATCTCGATGCCCGGCTCTGGCATCCCTTTGGCGCCAGGGTGTTGATGCCGCAGACGGAGTCAGAAACCCAGCCCGAATTACTAAAACTGCTGCGCAGCGGCAGCCTGCCCGCTGAACTGCAGCCCCACACGGATGAGGCGCGCTTGCAGGGCCTGCTCGATGGCCGGATCCCCACGGCCCAGGCCGGCGCCGATCCCCAGGGGGAGGTGTATCGCGAATTGATCCTGGCGGTGTGCCGCTCCTATCACCAGCTGCTGCCGAATCTGTTTGAAGGGCTGGATGATGCCAGCGAATTGTTGCTACCGGACGATCTGCTCAGTGATGGCTCGATTGCCGGCGGCTTTCGCAGTCAGATCAGCGACAGCGATTGCGAGGATGTGGAAATCATCGGCTGGTTGTATCAGTTCTATATCTCCGAAAAGAAAGATCAGGTGATCGGCAAGGTGGTGAAATCCGAGGACATTCCGGCCGCCACCCAGCTGTTCACGCCCAACTGGATCGTGAAATACATGGTGCAGAACTCTCTGGGGGCGCAGTGGCTGGCCACCTATCCGGCTTCTGCGCTCAAGGGCCAGATGGAGTACTACATCGAGCCCGCCGAGCAGACCGATGAGGTGAAAGCCCAGCTGGCGGCTATCACGCCGGAGGCGCTCAACCCCGAAGAGCTCACCCTGATCGATCCGGCCTGCGGATCGGGCCATATTTTGGTGGAAGCCTATGAGCTGTTCAAGGCGATCTATCTGGAGCGCGGCTACCAACAACGGGAGATTCCGCAGCTGATTCTGGAGAAAAATCTGTTTGGCCTCGACATCGACGAACGGGCGGCTCAGCTGACCAGCTTTGCGCTGATGATGAAGGGCCGGGGTGATGATCGGCGCCTGTTTGAGCGCGGCATCCAGCTCAATGTGATGGCGCTGGTGAACAGTGATGGGCTGGATGTGGAGGCGTTGGCCAATGCCATCAACCTTGCCGACCATGGCCTGAAGCTGGCGGACCTTGTGGAGCTGAAACAGCTGTTTGAACACGCCACCACCTTTGGTTCGTTGATTCAGGTGCCTGATGTGTTGGCGGAGAAGTTGCCGGCGTTGAGGCGGTTGAGTGAGCTTAAGGGGCAGGGCATGCTTGTGGCGGAGGCGTTGAAGACTTTGGAGCCGCTGGTGCGGCAGGCTGAGTTTTTGGCGGCGCGGTATGACGCGGTGGTGGCTAATCCGCCTTATATGGGGAATAATGGGATGAATTCGCAGCTCAAGACGTACTTAAGGGCCAAATATAGCGGATACGACAAGGATCTTTTTTCATCCATGATTCTTAGGATGACCATTTTTGCTCGACAGAATGCAAGAGTTGGGGTAATGACATCTTTCGTTTGGATGTTCATTAAGTCTTTTGAAAATATGCGCAAAAACTTAATTGATAAAAACACAATACGCTCACTGATCCAGTTGCACTACGACGCATTTGCAGACGCAAAGGCTCACGTATGCACCTTCGTTATGACGACCAACTGTATTAATACTTATTTGTCTTCATACGTTCGACTTACCGACAAGCCTGGCGCAGAGAATCAAGCCCCAAGAACAATCGAGGCCATCTCAAGCAAAAATTGTGGTTGGTTTTACGAGGCCTATCAGGAAGACTTTTTGCGTATTCCAGGCCATCCGATGGCATATTGGATATCTGATGCCACAAGGGGCTCTTTCAATAGAGGCATGCATCTCTCCTCCTTGGCCAAGTTGCGAGAAGGGCTGACCACTGGCAATAATGATCTCTATCTTAGACTGTGGCAAGAGGTCTCAGCTGAATTAATTTGCTTTGCGTCTGAGCCTGGGGAACGATTTGAAAATCGATGGGCTCCTCACAACAAAGGCGGAGCGTATAGAAGGTGGTACGGCAACCACCAATATATCGTTTTATGGGCTGATGATGGCAGGCAACTCCGATCCTCCAAAGAAAGCGTGATTAGAAGTCCACAGAGCTACTTTCAGCAAAGCTTGTCCTGGAGTCGGATAACCTCCGGCTTATTTGCCATGCGATATAATTCAAAAGGCATGATATATGATTCGACATCGCCTTCGATATTCTGCGCTAGGGACGAAATAAATACGATTCTCGCTTTTCTCAATTCCTCTGTTGTTGACCGACTTCTTCAGGTGGTAAGCCCAACAATTGACTACAGGATTACAAGCCTTGGCAGGCTGCCTGTCATGGACGTAGAGGCAGAAGCCGCAACATCAATAGCAAAAGAATGCGTTGATCATATGCGAATTGACTGGGACGCTTACGAACGCTCCTGGGACTTCCAATCCCTCTCCCTCCTATCAGCCTCAACCGACTCCAATCCCACCCTCGAATCCAGCTACACCGCCTGGATTACCAACAACAAACAAACCATCGCCGAGATGAAGCGATTGGAGGAGGAGAACAACCGCCTCTTCATCGACGCCTACGGCCTCCAGGACGAACTCACTCCCGAGGTGCCGATCGAGCAGATCACCCTCACGGTGAACCCGGCCTATCGCTACGGCGGCAATCTCAGCGAAGACGAACTTTGGAATCGCTTCCGCCAGGACACAATCAAGGAATTTTTGTCGTATGCCACCGGCTGCATGATGGGCCGCTACAGCCTCGATCACCCCGGCCTGATCCTCGCCAATGCCGGCGACACGTTGGAGAACTACGTCGCCAAAGTCGGCAAAAGCACTGGCGACCTCAGCTTCCAACCCGACCGCGACGGCATCATCCCCGTGCTCGATGGCGAGTGGTTTGAAGACGACATCGTCGCCCGCAGCCGCGAGTTCCTGCGCGTCTGCTTCCCCGCCAGCTCCCTCAACACCGATCTGGCCTTCATCGAAACATCCCTCGGCAAAGACCTCCGCAAATACTTCTGCACAGACTTCTACAAAGATCACCTGCAAACCTACAAAAAACGCCCGATCTACTGGCTGGTGCAGAGCCCCGCTGGCCCTTCAAGGGGTGGCTTCGCTTGCCTGATCTATCTGCACCGCTACACCAAAGACACCCTCAACCTGGTGCTCAACAACTACTTCCGCCCCTACCTGCAGAAACTGGAAGCCCGCCAAGCCCAGCTCGGCCTCGATCAACTCAACGACGCCCTCCCCACCCGCGAGCGCACCGCTGCCCGCAAGGAAGCCGAAAAAATCACCAAGGTGCTCAAGGACTGCCAGGCCTGGGAACAGGATTCCCTGCTGCCCCTGGCCCAGCAACGCATCGAGCTCGATCTCGATGACGGCGTCAAGGTCAACTACCTCAAGCTCCAGGACGTGCTGGCGCCGATTCCGGGGCTGGCGGCGAAGGAGGAGTGAGGCCATCGCCATGCAGAGATCCATTGCCGAGTTGCTCACCACCCCCGAGGGCAAGACCTTCGAGTGCAAGCGCGATCTCTCCTCACCCCTGAACCTTCTCAAGACCCTGGTGGCCTTCGCCAACAGTGCCGGTGGCCTGGTGTTGATCGGGGTGGCCGATGCCAGCAGAGAGGTGATCGGCCTGCCAGAGCCGTTGCAGGCCGAGGAGCAGCTCTGCAACCTGATCGCCGATGGCATCGCACCGCGCCTGGTGCCGAATGTGGAATTGGTGGCCCATGGCGATCTGAACCTGCTGCTGGTGGAGGTGTTCCCCAGCAGTCAGAGGCCCCATCACCTGATCAAGCAAGGCCCCGACCAGGGTGTTTTCGTGCGCCTGGGGTCCACCAATCGCCAGGCTGATTCCGCCTTGATCGAGGAGCTGCGCCGCAGTGTGAGTGGCGCAGCCTTTGATGAGCAGCCCATCGCGGAGCTCTCTGTCGATGATCTGGATCGCGATGCGATTACGGCGGCCTTTGAGGGCATCCGATCGATCAGCGACCAGGAGCTGCACAGCCTGCGTGTGCTTACCACCGCTCAGGGCCGTGATGTTCCCACCGTTGGCGGGATGCTGCTCTTCGGCCAGGATCGCCAGCGCTGGTTTCCCGATGCCTGGCTCCAGTGCGCGCGCTTTGTGGGCACCACCAAGGCCGGGATCTTTGATCAGCTCGACATCCAGGCCCCCCTGCCGCAAGCGTTGGATCAAGCCCTGGTCTTCCTCAAGAAGCACGCTGTGCGTTCGGCCGATTTCCAGGAGCTGCGGCGCGTGGATCGTTGGAGCATTCCCCTGGCCAGCCTGCGGGAAGCCCTCACCAATGCGCTGGTGCATTCCGATTACTCCCAGCGCGGCGCACCGATTCGCGTTGCCTACTTCGACGACCGAATCGAAATTGAAAACCCAGGTGTGCTGATCCCTGGCCTGAGCCTCGACGACCTCCCGCGCGGGATCAGCCGCCTGCGTAATCGCGTCATCAGTCGCGTGTTCCGCGAACTCGGCCTGATCGAGCAGTGGGGCAGTGGTATCCCTGTGATCCTGGAGGAAGCCGCCAGCCAACACCTGCCGCCACCCCTGTTTGAAGAGGTGGGCCTGCGTTTTCGGGTGACTCTGCCCCTAGCCCAAGCCAGCTCCCCAGCCCAGAAGCAGAGTCGGCCCAGGGGGGCAGAGTCAGGGGCAGAGTCAAGGGCAGAGTCAGGGGCAGAGTCGCTGGCGGAGGGCAGACTCGCCCACTTCGTGCTCCAAGCCCTGGCCGACGGGCCCTTGAGCAAGTCTGAAATTGCCCATGCCCTTGGGCGAGATTCCGTCTCCGGGGCACTCAACCGCACGATCCGCCAGCTCCTGGATCGCGACGAGATCGGCTACACCTTGCCGGATATCCCAAACAGCCGGCTGCAGAAATACCAGCTCCGCCCCTTTCAGTCGGATTCTCAATAAAAGCCATTCATTAAGAATCCTGGTAATGTGCGTTTATTGAGATTTCAAGTAGGTCATGGCCGCAGGCGAGCAGGTGATCCGCGCCCCTGCCCAGTTGGGGCTGCTCCTCAAAGGCGTTCGGCGGCAGCAGGGCCTGAGCCAGCAAGAGCTAGCCCTCAAGGCCGGTGGCACCAGCCAGGCCAGGCTCTCCCAGCTCGAATTGCAACCTGGGCGCCTCACCCTGGAGCGCTTGCTGTTGATCACCGCCGCCCTCAATCTCGAACTGGTGGTGCGCCCCCGCCAGAGCGACATCGAGCCGGCCGAGTGGTGATGGGCAGGCCAACGCGGGCGCGCTCCCTGGCGGTGTGGATGAACGCTGAACGGGTCGGCACCTGGACCTTGCCTGCGCGGGGGCCACAGACCTTCACCTACGACGAAACCTGGCTGCACTCCAGCCAGTTCCGGCCGTTGTCGCTGTCACTGCCAGCTGGCCTCGGGGCCTCAGCGCTCAGCGGCAACGCCGTGGAGAGTTGCTTTGACAACCTCCTCCCCGATAGCGAGCTCATCCGCCGCCGGGCCCAGACCCGCTTCCAGACCGCCAGCACCAGTGCCTTTGATCTGCTGGCTGCCATCGGCCGGGATTGCGCCGGGGCCGTGCAGCTGCTGCCGCCAGATCAGCTGCCCAGCGGCATCGATCGCATTGAAGCCAGCCCCCTCACAGACCAGGACATCGGCCAGCGCCTGCGCGCCGTCACGGCGGCCCCAGCTCCTGGCTCCCTGGACCCGGAAGCCGATGTACTGCGGCTCTCGGTGGCCGGTGCCCAGGAGAAAACCGCCTTCCTCTGGCACAACAACCAATGGTGCCTGCCGCTGGGCAGTACCCCCACCACCCACCTCTTCAAGCTGCCGATGGGGGTAATCGGCGAGGGGCAGATTGATTTCAGCTCCTCGGTGGAAAACGAGTGGCTCTGCAGCCAGGTGCTCCAGGCCTATGGCCTGCCGGTGGCCTCTACGGAGATGGCAAGTTTCGACGGTGAGCGCTGCCTAATCGTGCAGCGTTTTGATCGCCGCCTGCATGCAAGTGGTGCCTACTGGCTGCGCCTGCCCACAGAAGACTTTTGCCAGGCCACCTCCACACCAGCCGCAAGTAAATACGAAAACAATGGCGGCCCCGGCATGGGGGCCATTGCCGCGCTGCTGGCCCAATCCTCAGAGCGCAGCGACCTAACCACCTTTTTCAAGGCTCAGGTGCTCTTTTGGATGCTGCGCGCCATTGATGGCCATGCCAAAAACTTCAGCCTCTTTCTCAATCCCGGCGGCCGCTTTCAGCTCACCCCGCTCTATGACGTGCTTTCGGCCTGGCCGGTGATCGGACGGGCCAGCGGCCAGTGGCCTCAGCAAAAGCTCAGGATGGCGATGGCCTGGCATGGTGAAAAAGGGCGCTACACCAAACCCCTGGATATCACCAGCCGCCGCATGCTGCTCACCGCAAAACGGCTTGGCCTGGGCGAGGCTCAACCCATCCTCGATGATCTAATCACCCAGACTCCAGCTGTAATTAGTTCAGTGCGCTCCCAGCTGCCTGCTGGATTTCCGCAGCCCGTCGCCGAACCGGTATTGACCGGACTGCAAGCTTCCGCCAGCCAGCTTCATCTCCAACTGCTTCAGCGCCAACTCCAGTGATGCCAGCCTCCCCTGCCGCCACCAGCCGCATCCACGAGAGCCTCGACAGCGCTCTCGCTCGCAAGCGGGTGGTGCTCTGGTACGACCCCAATGGTGAGTGGGCTTCTGAGTTTGCTGACTACCAGCCCGCTCAAGCCGAGAAGCTGCGGGTTGAGCGCAATGAGTTCTCCGTGAAGGTGGCGATCAGCCGCGCCCCCCTGGATCAGCGCTTCCTGCTCTACCTGCCCACAGCCAAGCCACCAGAGCCGGACAACTGGCTGCTGGATCTGCTCTTGGCGGGCCATGAGTTCAAGGCCGACCGCGCTTCGCTGGATATTCAGGAAGCGGGGCTGACGCTGGAGTTCAAGGAGCTGGCCCAGCAACACAAGGCCTTCTTCCGTTCACCAGTGCGCACCAGCAAGCTCAAGGAGTTGCTGCGTCCCAACGACAACGAAGCGGCCGTGCGGCTCAAGATGCTCGCCGTGCAAGCCAAGCAGCCGCCCGATATCGACAAGTTGCTGCTGTATGCCTTCAGTCAGCTGGAGCCGGCCAACCCCGATGGCGACGATCCGGTGGAGGCCCTTTATGGCAACCAGCAGCTGAGCGGCCACTTCTGGAAGGCAGTGGGCGAGAAGTTCGGCTACGCCAGTCCGGAGCCCAACCTGCGCGACTTCGCTGTTGGCCTGTTCAACAGCGTCAGCAGCATTGGCCCCTCTGGCGAGCTGCTGCCCCACGCCCGGGTGTTCATAAGCATCTGGAAAGACAGCCTCAGCTCCCGGCCGGCCTTTGAGCAGTGGAGTGATCATCTGGCCGGTGTACTGCGCGTAGAGGAGCAGCTCAACGACGCACCAGAGAGCTACGAGCCAGATGACGACGACAGCTATGAGCTGATCGAGCGCTTTGTGCTCAGCCGCCTGCTGCAGCGTTTTCACATCGGCGCCTCGGATACAGAGCTGCTGGAGACGATCCGCAACCGCAGCAGCTCCTGCTGGTTTGGCAAGCACCAGCACGGCTACCGCGCTTTAGAACAAGCGATCACCTTCCGTGGCTTGCTGGCTAAGGCTGATCTGCAGGTGCCCAGCTTTGAGGAGGGGCTGCAGCGCTACTGCAACGGCTGGTGGCGCCTGGATCAGGCCTACCGTCTCTGCATATTCCACGCCCGCACCTACCAGCAGCCCGGGCTGCTCAAGCCGCTGCGCGACTGGCTCGAGGCCCAGTATGTCAACAACGTGCTGCTGCCGCTCACCAACCGCTGGAGCGATCAGGTGGCTGGTCTGGCCGGCTGGGGATCGAGCACTTTGCCCCGGCAGAAGGAGTTCCACATGCGCTACGTGCATGCGCCGCTCTCCTCCAAAGGTCTCAAGCGTCTGTTTGTGGTGATCTCCGATGCCCTGCGCTACGAGGCCGCCCGCGACTTTGCCGATCGGCTCAACAGCCAGGCCGGCAAGGGCTGGCAGGCCGAGGTGGAGGCCCTATTGGGCGTGCTGCCCAGCTACACGCAGCTGGGGATGGCTGCGCTGTTGCCCGGTGCGCAGCTGGGCCTCAACCCCAGCGATGCCAATGCCCTGGTGGATGGCCAGAGCGCCGCCGGCACTGAGAACCGCGACAAGTTGCTCAAGGCCTACGCCAGTGGCCGCGCCAAGGCGATTAAAGCGGAGGACTTCCTCAGCCTCGCCACCAGCAAGGAGGGTGCCGAACTCACCCGCGACTACGACTTGATCGTGATCTACCACAACTGCATTGACCGCATCGGCGACAAGCGCGAAAGCGAGGCCGACACCTGCCAGGCAGTGGAGCAGACCTTTGATGAGCTGGAGCTGATCCTGCGCAAGATCGCCAGCCTCAAGGGCAGCCAGGCGGTGATCACTGCCGACCACGGCTTCCTGTTTCAACAGGAGCCAGTCGATGCCAACGACCGCGCCGAGTTCCCACCTGCAACCGAGCTCAGCTTCAAGAACAGGCGCTTTGCCCTGGGCAGTGGCATCAAGGCCAGTGCTGGCCAGAAGGTTTTCACCGCTGGTGAGTTGGGCTTGAGCGGCAGCTGGGAGGCAGTCTTCCCCCTGGGGCTTGATCGCTTCCCCCGTTCAGGCTCGGGTTCACGCTTTGTGCATGGCGGCACCTCCTTGCAGGAGGTGGTGGTGCCGGTGATCAAGCTCAAGCGCGAACGCAAGGACGAGAGCCGGGTGGTGGAGGCAGAGCTGCTGCGGGTGCCCGCCAAGATCACCACCGGCAAGCTCTCCTTTGGTCTGTTCCAGCTGGAGCCGGTGGAGCCCAAAAAGCGCCTGCCCTTGCAGCTACGCATCGGCCTTTACGCCAAGGCTGATGGCGCCCTGCTCTGCGCCCACCGCAGCGTGCTGCTGGATTCCGCAGCGAGCGAGGCCCGCGAACGGGAGCAGCAGGTGGTGCTGGAGCTTTCCAACGCTGCTGGCGACTACAACAACAAGATCCTGGAGCTGCGCCTGGAGCAGCAGCTCGATGGTGTCGCTACGCCAGTTCCCTACAAGACTGTGGAGCTGAAGCTGCAGCGGCCCTTTGGCAGCGACTTCGACGACTTCTGATGGCCTTAGTCCATGGCTAAACTAATCGGGTCAATGACAGAGGCCGCCATGCGGGAATCGTCGTGCGGAGCGGATCCCATGCGAATGGTGAACGTCCACCAGGCCAAAACCCACCTATCGCGTCTGATCGATGAGGCCCATGCCGGCGAAACCATCGTGCTGGCCAAAGCCGGCAAGCCCTGGGCGCGGCTGATGCCCCTGGCGCCGCCCGTTCCCCAGCGCATCCCAGGCCGGTTGCGCAGCCGGGCCTCCCTCAGCCAGCCCGACCTGCTGCTCCAACCCATGGACCCCAGTGAACTGGAGAGCTGGGAGTCCGGCGCCCTGCTGCCGGAGGCGCCACAGCGATGAGCAGTGGGGACTCCTACCTGCTGGACAGCCACGCTTTGCTGTGGTGGTGGTTTGATCCCGATCGCCTTTCCGGCGCTGTGCGCGAGCTGCTCAGCGACCCAGCTACTCCCGTGCTGGTGAGTGCAGCTTCTGTCTTGGAGCTCAGCCTCAAACACCACCAGGGCAAGCTGCCCGAACTGAACGGCGTGATCGCCGATCTGCCTGGCTTGCTACAAGCCGATGGCTTTGAGGCGCTGCCGATCTCCCTGGCCCATGGGCTGCGGGCGGGCAGTTACAGCCAGCCCCACCGCGATCCCTTTGATCGCATGCTGGCGGCCCAGGCCGAACTAGATCGACTGGTGCTGCTCAGCGCCGATCCCCAGCTTTCCAACTTTCCCTGCCAAATCCTCTGGTGAGATCCGATGGCGCCTGAAGCACCCAGCCCCCTGGACCAGAAGATCCTTGAGCACTTCCCTGGCCTGGTGGTGCGCAAGGACCTCACCACCGAGCTCAAGCAGAACGCCGTGGTGCCCACCTACGTGCTCGAGTACTTGCTCGGGCAGCACTGCGCCACCGACGATCCGGCCCAGATCAGCGAAGGGCTGGAGTCGGTGCGGCGCATCCTCGCTAAGCACTACGTGCACCGCAACCAGGCGGAACTGGTGAAATCCACGATCAAAGAGCGCGGCACCCACAAGGTGATCGACAAGCTCACCGTGGAGCTCAACGAGAAGGGCGGCTTCTACGAGGTGGAGTTCACCAACCTCGGGCTCAAGAAAGTCCCAATCGACGTTGACTTCATCAAGCGCTACCCCAAGTTGCTGGTGGGTGGTATCTGGGCGATCACCGATGTGGAGTACGAGCTTCCTGCCGACCCCAAGGCCAGCCCTTGGCAGATCTCATCAGTCAAGCCAATCCAGGTAGCCGGCGTAGACCAAGAGGAATTCTTAGCCGCCAGAGCCAAGTTCAGCACCGATGAGTGGATGGACGTGCTCATGCAGAGCGTGGGCTTTAATCCCGAGCCCTTCACGAGGCGGGGCAAGCTGCTCACCTTGATCCGGCTGATCCCTTTCTGCGAGCGCAACTACAACCTGCTGGAGCTGGGCCCGAAGGGCACGGGTAAGTCCCACGTCTACGCCGAGTTCTCACCCCACGGCATGTTGATCTCAGGCTCAGAGGTCACCGCCCCGAAGCTGTTTGTCAGCAATGCCAACGGCAAGATTGGCCTGGTGGGCTATTGGGACTGCATCTGCTTTGACGAGTTTGCCGGCAAGGACAAGAAGGTCGATAAGACGCTGGTCGACATCATGAAGAACTACATGGCCAACCGCACCTTCTCGCGGGGCATCGAGCAGCTCACGGCGGAAGCCTCGATGGTGTTCATGGGCAACACCCAGAAGTCCGTTGCCTACATGCTCAAGCACTCCCACTTCTACGAGCCGCTGCCGGATAAATACATCGACTCGGCCTTCCTCGATCGCATCCATGCCTTCAATCCAGGCTGGGAGGTGCAGCCGGTGCGCCATGAGCTGTTCTGCAGCGGCTATGGCTTTGTGGTGGATTACATCGCTGAGGTGCTCAAGCACCTGCGCACCGAGGACTACACCGGCCTCTACAAAGCCCACTTCGAGATCAGCTCGGAGGTATCAACCCGAGACCAGACGGGCTTTGAGAAGACCTTCTCGGGCCTGATGAAGATCATTCACCCCAACGGCAAGGCCAAACCAGAGGAGATCGCCGAGCTGCTCGAGTTCGCCATGGAATGCCGCCGCCGGGTGAGGGAGCAAATCCTGCGCATCGACGACACTTTCAAGGCCAACGACTTCGCCTATCAGCCCGTTGGCGGTGGGCCAGCTGTCACGGTGCTTACGCCGGAGGAGCAGCAGTATCCGGCCTTTGCAGGCTTGCGGCCTTTGAACCCAGAAGGTGCCCCTGAGATCACCAGCGCAGAAGCCATCATACCAACAGTGGCCGTAAGCACTCCCGCAAACACTGAGCCTGCAAAAGAACAGCATCTGGTGGTGCCTGAGAACACCAAAGGCTGGAGTTACCGGCGCCTATTTGCAGACCACCTAAGAGGTTGCAGTGCCATCATCATCCGCGACCCCTACATCCGCGCCTTCCATCAGATCCGCAACCTGGTGGAGTTCTTGCGCATGGTCAATGAGATCACCCCGGTTGGTGATGAGGTCACCGTTCACCTGATCACAGGCTCCGATCAAGAGACAATGGAAAAGCAGATAGAGAACCTCGGCCAGGTGCAGGATTCCTTTGCCGGTACCTGCACACCCTTTAGTTGGGAGATCGATGCAAGCCCCAACTTCCATGCCCGCAGCATCACCGCAGACAATTGCTGGAAAATCAGCCTCGATCGTGGACTTGACATCTTCCAGTGGTTCGAGTTTTCAGCCTTCAAGGCAGAAGCTGCCGTCCAAGAGGCACGGATGGTGAGGGGATGCGAGCTGAGTTTTATTCGGCAGTCAGCAACGGATTCCTAATCGCCTAGCTCCTTAGCCATAACCCCATAGCCAGCAAAGCCATGCCTGAGATCCCGAAGTTCCACGAGTTCATGCGACCACTACTTGAGGTGCTCCGTGACCAAGGCGGTCTCTCACGTACAGATGCAATAGAAGCCGTAGTTAAAAAGATGGGACTATCAGAAGAACAGGTAGCAGTCAGCCAGGAGAGCAACGGTAATTCGCTGGTTCGAGGTCGAATTGGCTGGGCATCCTCCTATCTCAGGGTGGCAGGCGCCCTTACTGGTCCTCAGCGAGGCTATTTTGCGCTGGGCCCCAACGCAACGGCTCTGCTGGCATTGAATAGACCAATTAAAAGAGCTGATCTAACCAGTTTTGAGGAATGGAAAGCCCACCAAGCTTTTAAGCAAACAAAGTCACAACCTCAGCAGGGAAACAGCGCAGACATCAATATCGAGGACAGCACACCAGAAGATCTGATCGAGGCTGGAGTAAAGCTCATTAAAGAGCAATTAGCCGCTGATCTACTGGAACAGATGAAAAAGATGGACCCATACGCTTTTGAAAGTCTTGTATTGGATGTGCTTGCTGCAATGGGATACGGAGGTGGCTCCAGGCAGGCAATGCAAGGCGTGCCAAGGGGCCCCGATGGAGGCATTGACGGTCGGATCAACGAAGACAAGCTAGGTCTTGATCAGATCTATATGCAGGCAAAGCGTTATGCAGATAACTCGGTATCGAGTGAAAAGGTTCAAGCATTTGTCGGAGCAATGACCCAAGGCGGCTGCCGCAAGGGTGTCTTTGTGACAACTAGCACCTTCACATCAGATGCCAGGCAGTTTGCCGCCAGCATCCGAGACCCCCGCTTAGTGCTTGTTGATGGAGAAAAGCTTGCTGAACTCATGATCCAGCATGGTGTAGGCATTCAGACCAAAGAAGTGATCAAGATCTCAAAGATCGATCTCGACTTCTTTGGCGCTGGTGAGTGAAGGTGGCGCTGTTGCTGGCCGTTTAATCCGCACCCTCAGCAGCCGCAGGCAAAGCCGTGCCGCCTTGCTGTGAGCCGCACTACGGGGCAGCAGCAGCCATAGCTGCTCGATCAGTGGTGGCTGCGCTGCTAGCGGCACCAGAGCATTGGCTTCTAGCCAGCCAGGCCCGAGCAAGTCAGCGCAGATCGGCATCGCCAGCTTGCGGTCCCTAGCCCGCTTGAGCCAGGCGGCAGGTTCCTGGCAGGCCTCTGGTTGCTGCGCCACCCCAAGGCCTTGCCACTCCAGGGCTTGATGCAGCAGCGGCAGCGCACCCCGGCGCGGCAGCAACACTTTTTTTGCTTCTGTGGTTGTGGCCACCAGCTGCAGTGCCAGCTGCCCCAGGGGCATGGCGGTTAGCCCGTTCCATTTGGGCGATTGACCTGACTGCAGCTGCTGCTCCAGGCAGAAGGAGCTGATGATTGCGCCATCAAGCAGGCCGTGGCTCACCAGTTCAGCCCAATGCTCAGCGCTGCGGAAGCGTGGCGGCACCAGCTGCACACCGGCCATGCCATGCAAAAGGCTTTGGTGCAGCAGGTCTGTACCGAGCCGAATCAGGCCAGCCATCAGCCGGTGCTCCCGGTATGCCAGCCGCAGGTGGTGCAGGCAGGTGTTGTGGCCGTGGCGGCAAACGGGCGCTCCCCGGCGCGGCAGCAACTGGAACTGCTGCTGCATCAACTGCAGGCTGCGGCACACCGTCGATTGGTGCATCGCTAGTGCCGCACCTGCCTTGGCTTGCGAGCCAGCCAGCTCGAGGAAATCCAGAATGTGCAGGTCTTCTAAGGGCGTTGGCGGCGCGTAGGAGTTCTCATCCCGCCGTGGCGTGGAGCGGGCACTGCTGCTGCAGGAGTGGGCCAAGGGAGGCAGGAACGTGTTGCTGAATGCAGCGTCATCGCTGTGGGGGCTAGCAATGCCCTTTTTCGTGCGAAATAGTGGAAGCCCCCGTTGCCTCTGTCGCGATGGCGACCCTGCGCTGCCACCTGCTGATCGGCCAGCCCGCCAGCGGTAAAACCACCCTGGCACAAGCATTGGCGCCCCTGCTCACTGGCCCCGGTGAACCGCCTGCGCTGGTGCTCTCCACCGACGTGATCCGAGCTGAGGTGTTTGGTGATGCAGCAGTCCAGGGCCCCTGGGTGGATATCCAGCAGCGACTGCACCAGCGCATTCAAGAGGCCGTGGCCGCTGGCACTCCGGTGATTGTTGATGCCACCCATGCCCGCCGCGCCTGGCGCCTGGCGATCACCCAGGCTCTCCCGCTCCCCGCTCCAGTGGAGTGGATTGGCTGGTGGCTCTACACAGACCTGCCGACCTCGCTGGAGTGGAACAGCCGGCGCGAGCGGGCCGTGCCGGTGCCCGTGATCCAGGAGATGGCCGCTGCCCTTGCTGATCCCCATTTCGGGCCGTGCCGGGCGGAGGGGTTTGCGGCGATCTGCGCTGTGGTGCCAACCCATCACGGCGAGCTGACGCCGGTGCTGCAGGCAGAACTGGCCGGGCTTGATAAGCGCATCCGATCGGCCACTAACCGTGAGCGCAAGCTGCAACGCCACGGCTACTCGCAGCTGCTCGATCTCGAGCGGCTGCTGTATCTGATCCGCCTGCTGAGCAGCTGGCCCGATCTGGCCGCCACTGATCCGGCCAGCGCAGAAGAGCTGGAGGCGATCCTCTCGCCACTGCCCCAGGGTGATCTGGCTGCTCGTGCTGCTGCCTTTCTTGGGCGCCTACAGGGGGAGTGTTTTGCCGATGCCACTGCGATACGCGCCGATCTGGCCTGGCTGGAAGCCAATGGCTTCTGCAGCGCGGTGCCGGTGCCTGCTCCAATCCAGCTGGCAGAGGTTCCCCAGCGCAAGCGGGGTGATGCTGCAAGTGGCGCAAGTCATGGCGGCCTGCCGCCGATGGGCGATGGACCGGTTTTTCTGCGTGTGATGACCCTGCTGCGTCATCTGCTGCAGCAGCCCTTTGATCGGCCGGCAGAGCGCGGCGCCAACCTGCACCAGCACCTGATTGCAGCCACCGAGGCAATCCCCGGTTCCTACCTGAGCGGTGAAACAGCCACCTTGCGTAAGGACCTCGAAAAAATTCTTACCCCTTACGGCTTCCGCAACCGCAACGACAACGTGCGTCATGGCTACTGCCTGGGCACCGCTGTGCTGCCTGCGGCGCGGTTGCAGGAGCTGCACAACGTGCTGCGCCAGAGCGCCGGCCGCCTGGCCGATCCTTCTGCTCAAAACCTGCTGGCCGAGCTTGATGAGCGGCTGGGCTGGGCAGGGATCAGCGCTAATGGTGTGGCGCCAGTGCGCAGCTACGCCCGCCATGCGGTGGTCGATACCAAGCTGGTGCGGCGCGATTCGCTGGCAGCACCTAGGCGGGCTGATGCCATTGAGGCTGCAATCGTTGAGCACAGGCGGGTGCTGCTTGAGCGCTACCCGGGGGTTGGCAGCTTTGCCGACAGCCCTGCTGGCGAGCTGCGGGTGTGGCCGCTGCAGCTGATCTTCCACAACGTCGGCTGGTATCTCCTCTACGAGGAAGACCAGGTGGGCCATGAGCAGGGTCCGATCCGCAGCGAGCGGCTAGATCGCCTAGCCCTGCGAAGCAGCGATGGCGGCCTGCGCCGCAGCCCAGAGGAACATTCCGCGGCTTTGATCCGGCTGGAGCGCTTGCTGCACCACAGCGGCGGCATCTACTTCGGGGCTGATCTGGAGCAGCAGCTGGCGATTGCCAGCCCATCGGCCCAGCGCCGCAGCCAGACGCTGATCACCCTGCGCTTTTGCTGCGCCCCCTGGGCGTTCGCCTTTATCCGCGAGGGCCTGCAGCGCTACCCGATCGAGCACACCCGCTTCTCCAAGCCGCTGCCAGGCGATAGCTGGTGGCACCACCCCAAGGCGCCGCACCTGCTGGAACCAGGCCCTACCGACTCCAGCCACCCCTATCCGGTTGAGCTGGATCTACCGCCCTGGACCGTGGCAGCCGACATCGATCTACGCAGCTGGCTGTTTGCTTTTGGCGGCGGCATCCGCATCGAAAGCCCTGATGCGCTCAGGCAGGAGCTGGTGGACCGCTGCCAGGAGGCGATTGGGGCAAACGGCAGCCGGGAGCCAAGTTCAGAGCCTGCTGAGCAAGCACTGCGCAGCAGTTTTTCCAATCGGCTGCGTAGTGACTGACTCAGTCACAGCAAGCCACGACCAAATTCCGCTGAGCAAATGAGGCAAGGCCCCTGAGAAGTGGCCGGGTTCCTTTCTCTGCAGGCGTGGGCGGTGCCCTTTTGGCGCTGAAAGCAGCCGCCTAAAAAAGATGCCCCCACCGTTTTGGGCACGTTTTGGGCACGCCTTGAAAGGCCTATCGGTGAAAAGTCAATCGGGGCGACAGGATTCGAACCTGCGACCTAGTGCTCCCAAAGCCCATTTGGCTACATGGCCTGGACTGGCTTTTTGAGTAATAGCAATGGTTTTGGCGAGGGCTGTCTGGCCCTGTCATGACCAATCCGGTAGGTTTTGGGGACCGTTTTGGGGACCAAATGCCAAAGGTCGTTCGAGAGGCCGGCTGGGAGGAGGGGCTGAGGGAAGACGTCAACGCCTTGGGCAAGGGCTGGAACATTAAGGAGCGCAAGGGAAGGATGTTCTTGCGTATACGAATGGAAGATCAGCCGGAACAGTCGGTAACGCTGCCCTACGAATGGTCTTTTTCCGCCAAAGGCGATGCGTACACGAGAGTGCGCAACATCTACGCGCTCGTCCAGGAGGGCTACACCCTCAAGCAGGCAGCAGAGGTGGCTGCCGGCAAGGCGCCAAAGCTGATTGAGCAGCACGACTGGCACGGTGCAATGGAGCGTTTTAAGCAGCAAAAGCTCAGCCACGGCACTGCCATCAAGCCAGAGACATGGCAGACGAAATATGTCCCTGTACTTACAGAAGCTGTTGGCCAGCTCACTAGTCGCAAACCACCCACGACGCCAGAGGACCTAATTGATGGGTGCATTAGGAAATGGGAGCCCGGCAGTCGTAGCCGCCAGGAGCGTGCACGCAACCTTGCCCAGTTCCTGCGGTACTGCGTTAGCCGCGAGCGACTGCCGGCGATCTGGCAGCCACCAGCTGACCTCAAGGATGCGATTGGGCGCAAGCCTGCCAGCGCCACCAGCCAGAAAAGTAATGCAATTACTGACCAGCAGATCCTCAACCTGCTTGCCTCCTTTCCTGATGATGAGGCTGGTGGGCGCTGGGCTGATGTCATCCGGCTGATGAGTGAGCTGGGCCTGCGTCCAGTTGAGCTGCTCCACCTGAGTGTCAGGACTGACCCCAAGACCAAGACGCCTTACTGGTGGTGCAGTTACGAAAAGCGTTCTGGTGGAGGGGTTACCAAGCCACGCAGGCTGTGGCCACTACCGCTTGTCGACGCCGCACCGCTAGGCGAGCTGGATAGACCAGGCGATGTAGCAGTGGAGTGGAACTTGCTCCCGCGCTGGCAGGCTCGGCTTATCGAGCTGCCGGCGTTGCGCTCAGGTAATGGTGCTGCCGATTCCATTGCCACCTATCTAAGCCGGCGAGCTGGCTGGAAGTCACTCAAGGAGCAAGTGGAGTCCCAGGGCGAGAGGTTGACCTGTTACTCCTTCCGGCACAGCTACAGCGTGCGTGGGCATCAGCGCGGCATCGATAACGGCTCGATGGCGCTGGCGATGGGTCACAGCATCGAGGTTCACTGCCGCAGCTACCCCTGGGCAACGGAAGCTGGCGCAGAAGCTGCCTTTGCCAAGGCCAGCTCAACACTTAAGTCGCCAGGTGCAGCGCTCGAAACCACTAGCTAAATCGCTAATTCAAGTGTCTGCACCTTTCTAAAGCAGGCTTCGTTCATGGCTTCTTCGCAACGCTCCAGCTGATAAAGAAGTGGGCTATTAGAACTTGGGAATTTGCGGCGGTAATGCACTCCCACGATGAGGAGTCCCGCAGTCCTCCAGCGTTGCAAGGTGCGCTCACTGATGCCAAGGTGCACTGCAGCCGCTCGCTGTGGAATCCAGGTCGCACCACTAGGTGGGTCTTTCAAAGCTGGCTTGCTTTTCATGGGACTAGGTAGTAGTTGGAGGCTCAGCTAGGACGGTGCGGGCACGTTTAAGCAGCTTTACGCTTTCTCGATACCAGTAGTAATCTTCTAGCTCAGAGTATTGATTCGCCTCTTCCATTTGTGCGTGCATGAATGCCAGGTGGCCAGCAAGGTCAGCGCACAAAGTGCGCAGCTCCGTGTTCATGTCTGTCTCTATAGATTGAGAAGTCATCAAAAGGGGATCTCCTGCTCACTGGGTCCCTGCTGCCACTTGGTGCTTTGGGGATTGATGTTGCCGTAGCGGCTACCACCTTGACCATCTCGGCCCTTGCCATTGATGTAAAAGCCTTGGACTTCGATTTCGCAGTTGCTGCTGTAGTCCCAGATCTTGCCGGTTTTGTGACGGGTTTCATCGTCTGCCATGTTCAAAACGTATTGAGCAAAGGCAAATGCCGATTCAACCGGCACAAACAATGATATTGAGATTGGGCTTTTACCGGTTTGGTCGTACTTGTTTTCCCCCGTGCTCCACTTGATTACCTGAGGCAGTGCAGCTTTGAAGTCACTCATGATTCTGAGAAAAAGGATTCGTAAAGGGAACGGGTAAAGCTGCTAAAGCTGTAGCCCTGATCGCGGCAATAAATCCAGGCCTTGCGATATAACTCGTCAGTGAGTTTTGACTGGACCAGATTGCGGTTCTTGTATCCAGGGGTGCAGGGCCTTGGCCTCC
Source organism: Cyanobium sp. L1E-Cus (assembly GCF_024345755.1). Classification (NCBI taxonomy): domain Bacteria; kingdom Bacillati; phylum Cyanobacteriota; class Cyanophyceae; order Synechococcales; family Prochlorococcaceae; genus Cyanobium; species Cyanobium sp. L1E-Cus. The sequence goes on from NZ_JAGQBS010000004.1 coordinate 50,935, forward strand.
TTTTGGTGAATTCAGCCTCCTGGCACCGGCTGGTGTGAGTCGCACCGATAGGTGCGCTATGTAAATCAGAACCGTTAGGTGCGCTGTGTAAATCCGCACTGGTAGGTGCGCTCAGTTGGTCTGCTTCTCTTTGCTCCTGGCTACTCATTCATTTACCGCGAACCTTGTCCCTAAGGAGGCGCCCGCTATGGCAGCATCAACGGGCCTGTTGCTTTGGTCTGCGAGGTAGCCCTGAGCAGAACTGAGGCAATGAAAGACTCGCCGCAGGTGGCTTGAGCTGCGCGAGGCTGAGCACTGCGCTGCAGATAAGAGCTGCTTTGACCTGCTGGTCGCTTCCCTGTTGGTAGGGGTTGTCGCACTCGTTGGTGCGCTCAGCAAATTGGAGACGTAGGGCTTCATTTTGATTGACTTGCGATAAGGCGAGCTTGAGCAGCTCCAGGGCTGCTGTTATTAGGTTTTCGGTCGCACCGCTGCTGGGCAGAACAGCACCGCTAGGCGCGCTAGGCAGAGAGAACTGCGAGTCCAAGTTGTTCTTCAAGGAAGTCACCGTGCGCTTGGAGCTGGATTTGGGCGGGGCTGATTTTTGGGGTCGCGATCTTGAAGTGCTCCTTAAAAGCTGTGAGCACCTCGTCCTTGTTTGGTGCGCTCTTGAGTGACTCGACGATGCGGCCATGGCGCTCCTTTTCAATCCAGCAGATGTCCGTATCTGCTTCCGCTGCAGGCGGCCCGGGCGCCCCTGCAGCATCTGCCTGTAATGCCTGCGCAGGAGTATGTTGCTTTCGCATTGAATTGGCTGCGGCAGGCTTTGCTTTCGCTGCCGGGGCAGGCGCTGCTTCTGCCTCGTCGTCTTCTCCGGCTAGGCCGTAGATGGCAAGCAGGCTGTAGCGACGGGCATAGGTGATTGCAGATCCCAGCCCCTGCCAGTAGTTGGCGCGGCCTTCTGTTTTGAGCGGGATCGGCAGATCACTGCAGAGCAGCTCGCCACTGATATGGAAGACGCTGGTGCGCAGCAGCATCACCTCGTCTCCTAATGGGTGAAGGGTCTGCGAGTGGCTAAGGCCATGAGCAGTGGCGTTTTTGATCGCAGCTAGGGCGCCAGCTAGCGAGGTGTAGGCGCCGTAGTTGCCCTTGCTGTCACGGCCTGCGGCGTGGTGCTCGGCTTGAAAGGCAGCAAGGGCCTTGGGGAGCTCCTTGAGGCATGAGTCCATGGACAGCAAATCTGCTTACGCAAGAAATATACCCTTTGCCATACGCCTGCGTATGTATCTAACGCTCCACCGCGGCCCGCGCTTCTCGGGCCAGCTCAATGCCGCTGACGCCATCTACTCCTGAGGCCCAGCTCTCTAGGGCCATTCCCGGTTCTGAGTAGGGCCCGCTGGTTGCAAGCTCCATCAGCTCCGCTCCGCTGTAGTCCCCCCAGCCGCTGAGCACCTCCTTGAAACGGTTAAGGGCTGATGCATCGAGGTTCTTGATGTGAGGCCGCAGGCTTTCCCAGGCCTCCTTGGGGCTGAGCATCTGCTCTTTGGCTACGTCCTGGAAGGCGCGCCGCAGGGCTTCGCTGCGGGCCTTGGCTTCCTCGTCGCTGATCTCCTCGCCAGCCGAAAGCTCTTGGTACGCCTCAGGTGACGGCAGCATCCCAGCAAACAGGGCAAAGAATTCAACGGCGCTGTAGGGGGTGCCGTCGTCTTTGGCTAGAGGGGTGGCTCCCTTGAGCTGATCAAGCAGTTTGCGGTCGGTGACGCCTGGATAGGACTGGCGCGCAACGGCGTCATTGAAAGCGCCAAAAGCAAGGAAGAAGGCCGGTTTGGGATCGAGCTTGCCGTTCATGGCGCAGCTGATCTGGCTGTTCCAAGGACCTTGGGCACCGGTGACCTTTGCCAGGCGATGGGGCACATCCTGCGGCCAGCGGTTGGCCTTGAACCAACGCTGGATGACGCGTCCGAACTCGGATCGCTCGGGGACGGCTCGGCTGGGGGTCGACAAGTGTGCCTGCGCAGGAGTGGTATACCCCTACGTTAGCGGAACTTTCTCTTTATCGCCTGCCTGGCCGCGCCAGCAATCCCACCTCGTAGGACGGCTCCGCCGCTAGCTGCGCTCTGCAAGCACGATCACCGTCAGCAAGGCCCCAGGGCGCTCCCCTATCGAGCAGTAGCGCTTACTGGCCTGCAGGCTCACTACCTGACTGTCATCTCGCAGCAGGGCGCCGCCAGCGCCAGCTGAGATGCCATCGAGAGTGGAGCGGCACAGCTTGTCGATGTCACCTGCGCCCTGACTGATCAGGTGCAGCGGAGCACTAGCTCTTAGCCCCTGCTTGCCGTAGTGCCCCTTGGGACGGGGGAACAGGAACACCACCTCTACCGATACGGGGGCAGCTATTAGGGGGCCCTGGTATGCGCCAACAACAGCGGCCATGACATCAGAGCGCCAGGGCTTGACCTTCTTGCTGCTCTCGACCATGACGCCATGGCCGAGATGGCGCTTGGAGCCCATGGGTCCAGGTAGCCCGTAGATGCGCAGGGTCAAGGTTGCGGCCGCAGCACCCAGCGAAGTCGTACTGGCTGGAGCGCTGTGCGACGCAGAACCAGAAGGTGCGCTGGGCAGAGCCGATTCGCTGAGCCCAACCGATGGGGTGGCGCTCAAAACGTCTCCTGGGCGCTGATCCTCCAAAACTCGCTGATCACCTGCGTTGCGGCCCCGCTTTGCTGCTCGGCTTTCTGCAGTTCTTTGATTGCTGGGCTGTAGCGCCAGCTAGCCCTGCTGCTGCGGTTCAGGGTGATCGAACCGAGTTCAAAGACCCCTGGCTGGTAGGAGAACTCATCAAGTCTTCCGGCTGCCAAATCAGCGTCGAACGCTTCTAGCTGCAGAGCCAGATCGGCTTCTGCGGCCTTGATCAGCGCCTTGAGCTCAGCCACCTTGAGCGCCCGCTGTGCTGGCGAGAGCTCTTCTGATACTGCGGCGCTGCCGCTGGTCGCTGCGCCACCGGGAGCCAGCGGGCTGCCACCGCTAGGGGCGCTCAGTAGATCGGTTGATGTCATCGCAAGTGATGCTCTAGGCACTGGGTTAGATAAAGCGGCTGCGCAGGACTAGGGACCTGTGCCGCGTCCATCGGCGCGCCGAGCGGAACTGCAGCTAGCCGCGCTCTGCAATGCCAGCTGCACCTTTGGCATGGGCCTAGGCGGTGGCTGCGAGCTGCAAAGCAGGCCGGCATAGCCAGCAGGCGCCCGGCTGCCTTTTTGTGCTGCCTGGATCAGCAGCACACCGAGCCCAAGGCCGAATAGCAAGCCAGCCTTTGTAGCGGCGTGGAGCTGCATCGCTACAGGAACTCCTGGTAGCCCATGAACTGCTCAACGGCGCCGGCCCAGGCCGCTCCGCACTGAGCAGCGGCTGCCCTGGTGATGACGCTCTTACCTGGCTTGGACCAGACCGTTAGGCACTCATCGACATAGAGCGCTGGGTGATGCAGTTTCAGCATGGACAGGTAGCCGCCTAGCTGGGCGTCGGTGCTGTAGGTGCTGGCCCTGGCGCTGCTCTGGGTTTTGAGATCAAGCAGCAGCACCTTGCCGTTGTCGTGCTGCACAAGGGCATCAAGGGAGCCGCCGATCGAGTGGCCAAGATCACAAATGCGGTATTCGATCGCCAGCGGTGTGACCTTGCTCCAAAACGCGTGTGCCACTAAAGGTTCAACCCAGTCGCCGTAGTCACCCGCATCCAGCTGCGGGCCACCGGAGAGGAAGGCTTCTAGGCAAGCGTGAACGTGCTTGCCGCGGGGTTCCCAGAGGTGCTGCGTTTTCAAGAAGACCGCCTTCTGGCTTTCGCTCTTGCTGGCTCCTGTGACCTTGGTGACGGAATGGAGCAGCCACTCCCCTGTTGGCTCCCAGCAGTAGCGGTGCCAGCTGGCATCGAAGTGGATTGGCAGGGGAGCAAGCATTCAGGGAGGCAGGCGCAGCTGCAGATCTTCTGAATATACCCCTACCTAGGCATATGAAACTAGGGAATAGGGCAGCCGCTAGATCCAGTCCTCTTCCGGTGAGCCAGCCTGCTCGCTCTCAAGCAGGCCGGCTGAGGCTCGGTGCTCGTCTGGCTGCGCCAGCTCATGGTCAGGGCCCCCAGCTGGCCATGGAGAGCCAGAGCAAGGCCTGATGTCTAGGAGCCAGCGCTGGGCGATGAACTTCAGCAGCGGGTTACCCAGCCGAACGATCTCAACCTTGTGGGGCTTGCTGGCGTCCTGGATTACCCAGCCGTTCTGCCAGCACCCATCGCTGCCGAGCTTTTCGACAGCCATCCCCTTTTGGGGCTGGGGTGTGATTAAGCCTTCTGCTGCAGCCACGGCTTCTCCAGTGGCTGCAGCGGGTCCAACAGGGGGTGTGTTTAACCCCCCTCCCCCGTACGCGTGTGTAAAAGAAGAAAAAGGTGAAAAACCCTTTATTTCGTACGTGCGCGAGGGGTTTTTCCCTTTTTCACCCTTTATCACCCCCTCTGGGGGGAGGGGGGTAGCGGGGGTGAATAGGCCCGATGGCCGGCCCCCTTGCTCTGCAGGTTCGCTCTGGCCGACTTTCTCGATCAGCCCCTTAGCCAGCAGCTGCTGCAGGCAACGGTTCGCCTTGTTCCCCTGCAGGTTCAGGTGGCTGGCCAGCTCCACGCCAGAAACCTGGAAGCCTCCTAGCTCCCACCTATCTGCGATGTAGTCAAAGGCGTCTGCTTGGCGCCCGCTCAGTTCAAGCTGCGCTGCTGCTAGTGACTCCGCTTGCAGCACGCCTTGACCATCGCCATGGCACACCCAGCCGGTGTCCTCTAGCTCCACCAGCAACGTCGAACCTTTGGCGCGCCCCTGCGTCTTAACAACAACGCGAAAGTCGCTTTGCGTCTGCCCGTCGACCGGCTGCTTTAGCCAGTTCATCAGGATCGTCAGGCTTGCCGCTGCTGGCAGTGAGTTGCTTCCCCGTGAGGCATTCGTCGCGTTTCCGCCAGAGACGCTTTTGTTGGCGTGGTGGATTGCTACCAGTGTTGCTTGATGGGGCGCAAGCGCCTCCTGCAGCCGTCTGGCCGGACCATCGAATGCACTGGTGGCTTCATCGATGCCAAGCGGGCTGACGCAGGCGTGGTAACTGTCAACAAGGAACATCGCGCCAGGGTTGTCTTGCGCCAACTGGCTCAACTTCCCAATCCCCTGCTCGTTTAGGTGCAAGGGAGCGCCTGCATGCCAGAGGGCCTCTACAGGGCCGCCCATCGTTCCATCTTCTCTAATCAGGCCTTCTCGTTTGAACAGCGTGAACCAGTCATTCTCTGGCTGGTCTGTGCCAACAACGAATACCCGCGGACAGGTGCCGTGTAGTGGCCGCCCCAGGTACTCGGGCGCGCCTTGCCACCACGCTGCGATCATCCCGACCATCAGGGCTGACTTGCCAATCTTTGGTGGTGCCACAAGCAGGTTCATGGCTCCGGCCATCACGACTCCCTCCCACACCCAAGGCGTAGGAGTTGTATCCATCCGCTCCCCTTTACGCCTTGGCTCTGGGATGCCAAGCCATAGGCCACTGGCCTCCTTTAGGAACATGCTCAGCTTTGCTGGCACCGTGATGCCATTACGCACCAGGTATTCCTCAGTCCACTCCAAGGCGGCGTGATCGCTCCAGCCCCTAGTGACCTCGGCGGCGCGCTCGACGTGCTCGATCAGTACTTTGTGGCTTCTGTGGGTTTCCTCCTCTGCTTCCTGCTCGGCGGCCGATCTTGCGCTCAACTTCTTTAAGTCTTTTGCTGTAAATTTGCTCATCGGCTTTACTTGGCAGGTAATAGTCTTGTTGGGTATAGATACCCAGCCTCTTCAGTTCCGTGAACGCTGCTCGTTCACGGCTGGAAGTGACTGGATTGGCAGCGTCCCAGTCGTCGAGTGCCTGGGTGCTGCGCATTTTCTGCAGCCGGGTGTAGTGCCCAGCAACGGCTAGCTCCTCGCTAAAGGCAGCCTCCAGCCCATATGGCACCCACTGGAGCAGCAGGTATGCGCGCACCTCGGCGTCCCGCCAGCTGGCGCCCTCCGCAATGTCGCTCTGCCAATGGCTAGGCCCGCTGAGCTCGCAGGCCGCGCCTTCTGGCACCCCGATTGACTCCCCCTGCGCATGGGTAGGCAGCTCAGGCACGACCCTTGGCTTCCCACTTCTGCTCCGCCTCCGCCAAGGCCTGCTCCAGCAGCAAATTGATCCAGGCCGTCCTGCTGATATACGGCGGAATCATTGCCTCTACTCGCTCCATCACCTCCCCAACGATCACGATCTTGGAATCCTTCATGCCCCAAAAGTGCACTGCCGCTGCACGCTAACCGTTTCATACGGCGGCGTATTAGCATTTGATCGGACCGGGGCCATGCCCCATCTCCAGCGACTGCGCAGCGGTATCCCAGGTAGCAAGTTCAGTGGCTCAGCCGGACCCCCCTCTTTCGCCCCCCTCTCTTGCGGGCACCACGTCAAGCGACGCGTCTCTCGCTGCGCCGAGCTGCTCTACGGCCGCACTGGTAGAGGAGCCCACCGCAGACGAGCAGGACAACGCCGAGCTCCTGCGTGATGCGGCCAACGCTGAGGACGGGGAAGGAAAACCCCTCTACGCACCTACCGATCCCTCAAGACCAATCGGTGATCGCAACCCCCCTCGGCGCGTCAAAGGCAAGCCCGCTCCCAAGGCCACTAGGCCCACTCGTTATGAGGTGGAGCGCCGCATTGCTGAGGCCCAGCTTTGGATTGCACAACGCAAAGCCCTTAATCAGATCTACGAGAACGCTCGTGACAGTTGGAACGTCACGAACATCCAGACCCTCAACCGCTACCTCAACGTTGCGCGTCAGCGCATGGTCGAGGAGCTGGTTCGCGATCGCAAACGGCATCAGGCCGAGCAGATCTTTGCCCTCAATGAATGTGCCCGCCGCGCAATGGAGGCTGAGCAGTTCAGCGCTGCCGTCGGTGCCTTCCGGGTGATCGCCGAGATCGGCGGGATGCTGCGCGCACCACTCAAGCCACCTGAATCGTTGCCCGGGAGAAGGCTCTAATGGCAGGCCTGCTCCTAGATCCGGCCACCGACCTCTGGGCTGACTGGGGCCTGCTGGATTTTCCCGATCCCAACCGCAGCCAAATCCAGCAGCAGGACCAGCAGAGCTTTCGTGACTTCATCGTGGCCGCTTATCCCGGCTACGCCTTCCACACCTGGGCCGAGCGATTGATCGCCCTGCTGCAGCGCGTTGCTGATGGCCAGCTCAATCGCCTGATCGTCTGCTGTCCGCCAAGGCTGGGGAAATCGCTCTTGGTTTCCAAGCTGTTTCCCGCCTACTGGGTGAGCCGCTACCCAACACGCTTCTGCGCCATTGCTTCCTACTCAGCCGAGCTGGCCTATGCCCACAGCCGAGAAGCGAGGCACTACTACCGCGCGGTTGGTCATCCCCTCTCTAAGGACTCCACCGCCGTTGGTAACTGGCTCACCCCTGATCGCGGCGGCTGCATTGCTGCTGGTGTGCGCGGACCTTTCACAGGCAAGGGCTACGCCCTGGGGATCATCGATGACCCCTACAAGGGCCCAGAAGATGCCAACTCCGCAGCTCAACGCCAGAAGCTGATCGAGTGGTTCCAGTCCGTCTGGCTAACCCGCGCCGAACCCGGGGCCCCACAGGGGCCTCCTCGATGGGGTGTTGCAGATGAGGGCCCAAGTGCTGGAACGGGAGAAGAGCAAGAGCAAGACAGGCCGGGGGCTGGCTCTGCCGCCCAGGTGGTGGTGCTCACCCGCTGGCATCAGGACGATCTGATCGGCTGGCTACTTAGCCAAGAAAGTGGCGCCGCACCGCAGCACTGGCAGGTGCTCAACCTGCCCGCCCTTGCTGAACATCCAGCCCAGCAACTGCGCTTTCCAGATACCTGCAGCCTTGAGCCTGATTGGCGCCAGCCCGGTCAACCGCTCTGCCCAGAGCGGTTCCCTGCTGCGGAGCTTGAGCAGATTCGCATCCGCGCCGGTAGCTACTGGTGGAATGCCCTCTACCAGCAACGGCCATCACCAGCCGAGGGCCTGCTGTTCCAGCGGCACTGGCTGCTGCAGACGCCGCAACGGGAGCAGCCCCAAAGGAGCAATCACCAGAGGGGCCAGCAGAAGCCCTTCTCCCCCTTGGTACTCAGCTGTGACCTGAGCTTTAAGGGCGGTGAGGGCAATGACTACTGCGCTTTTGTCTTGCTCGGTCTGCTTGCAGAACAGCGAGCTGTTCACCCAGCAGTTGAGGCCCATGGCCAGGGCCTGCAGCTACATCGCACCGCCGCTTCTGCGCGCAGTGGAACAGTCGCGCCGGTAGGTGCACTTGGCAGATCAACAGCACCGAGTCACCGCATTGAGGTGCTCTGGAGTCAGCACCACCACCTGGATCTGCCTGGTGTTGTCAAATTTCTTGGCCAGTGCCTGGCCACGCTCAAAGCGCAGGGGCTATGCCCCGATGCGGTGTTGATAGAAGACGCCGCCAATGGCCCGGCGGTATGTCAGCTGCTCCAGCGCCAGATACCTGGACTGATTGCAGTGCGGCCAGCAGGCAGCAAGGTCAGCCGCGCCCATGCCGCCGCCCCCTTGCTTGAGGCCGGCCAACTGGGCTTTTGCCACGGCAACGACGACCTGATCACAGAGCTGCTGGGTTTTCCCAATGCCGCCCATGACGACCTGGTGGATGCCTTCTGCCAGGGGGTGATCTGGCTGCAAAACCAGCACTGGCGAGGCAGCGGCAGCACTGCCGCAAGACCGCTTCTCTTCTCCCGCTGAGGGGGCATAGCCCCCTCCCCTCACTGCCGCCCTGCCATGAGCCCTACCTCCCAAAACCACTGCCGGCAGCGACCCTGCCGTTCGCCCCACGGCGCTGCTGATGCTCTGGTGGTTGAACACCTGCACTTTGCGGCCAAGGTGGCGGCCAACTACGCCCGCCGCACCGGCCATCCCAAAGAAGACCTCGAGCAGCTGGCAGCAATTGGGCTGATCAAGGCCTCACGCCGCTACGACTGCAAGCGGGTGAACCGCAGCAGCTCCAACTTCATCGCCTACGCCAGGCCGTTTGTGAACGGTGAGATCACCCACTACTTGCGCGATAAGGGGTTTCTGATCTCGGTGCCAGGCCGCTGGCGGGAGCTACATGCCAGAGGGCAGAAGTTGCTGCGGCAGGGCATAGCCGCAGATCAGATCCCCAAGCAGTTGGGGCTCACACCGGAGCGTTGGGCTGAGATCGCAGCCGCTTGCTCGGTCCGGGTGGTGGCAATGGCTTCTCCAATTCAGGAATTCGAGCTTTAATCCTCCTGGGCTTGCTTGAGAATCGCTGCCACCAATGCATCACTGAGGTAATAGCCCTGATCCCGTAGTGCAAATAGCAGAGGCGAGCAAACTTTCACCAGTCCCCGTTCCTTTGCAAGCACGAGCACTGCAGCGGTGCCAATGATTGCTAGTCCCTGGTTTCGAGCTTCTGCGCGACCGCATCGGTCGTCTACGACCAAAAGAACCGACTGGCCGGCAACCTGCTGGCTCAGGGCCAAGCCAATCGCACTGGCTTCTCCTGCATCCACCCCGGGGTTGAGCGGCCTGTATGGATCAATGCCCTGCGCCAGAGCTGGTGCGATCTGCAGCCAGCCCTGCTCAAAGGCTCCCTGAAGTAACTCCACACCTGGATAGGCCGGGGTTCCCGTAGCGGCAGACCCCAGGCCGATTTCTGCCGCAATCACCTCAGTGATCCATACCTTGCCAAACAAACCAGCTAGCAACGCAACCTGATCGATGCGGGCCAGCCCAATCAGCGGGCCTGCATCAGCGATTACAACCTTCATCTGTGCTGGCCCTCAGGCGTGCTCGCCAAACCAGCGGCGTGCCGCAGCCAGATCGGCATCCAGTTCACGCTGCTCAGCTTCCACAACAGGGATCTTTAAAGAGGAGAGGATCTCCAAGAAGCGAGGCAGGGGCAGCCCGGCGATTTGTGCTGCTGATCCAACCGAGATCGAACCGGAGCGAAACAGTGACAGCGCCAGACCCGAGCGCACCGCAGCCGTATCGGGAAGACCCAGGCGGTCCAGTGCCACCACTAAGGCGGTGGGTTGCTGGTGGCTGGTCACCAACGCCATGGCGTCAGCCTCTGCGGCTTTGAGGACCGTGGAAGGGTTGCTCTTGAGCTGGCGCACCGAAAATGCCTGCATGATGTTCCTACGTGCTGTAGGCATTCTGCTGGGTTGGCTGCGGAATGGTGAAGTTCTTGCTCGTTAATCCCAGGGATGGCTGCAAATGCTGGGGGCTTAGTGCAGCGGTTCAGGCCATAGGTCTTTTCCCATATCTGCACAAGTGGCCCCCTCTAAGTCGAAGACAAGCGCATTTACCTGCTCGACAAGGGGTTTTTGATCTCCGCTCAGGTCAGCTGGGGGGCTGCGTGCCAGAGGTCAGAGGCTGCTGCAGGAGGAGGCCTGTGCTGTGCAGGTGGTCCCAATGACGATGGAAACCCAAGAGACGGATCAGAGCAGCTGCTCATCCCTGAGCTCGCCGCTGATATAGCGATGTAAGACGCTGCTGATAAGGGTTTGGTAAGGCATACCCAGCCGCAGCGCCCTGACGCGCAGGGCCTCTAGGTCAGTACCGGAAAGCCGGATGTTTATTCGTTGGTCTTTCTGGCCGGTGACCTGGGCTGACTCTCTGAGCTGATTGAGCAGATCAGGAGTGGCAATTGAACGCAGCGCGCCCGATTCCACAGCTTCTAGGAGCTCAAGCTCGTCTTGATCGAGCGAGTCGTTGCTAGGGGAAAGGTGGCTTTGCATCGTCATGGCGTGTCTCTACGGAGGTAGTCGCGTGTGGCTTTGCGGCTAGGGATAATCGTTTTGAGAAAGAGGTCGTCGTCGTCTTCCACGTAGGGGACGAGGTAGACGTATTGATTCACCTCAACAACAAGGATGCGCTGGCCGGGATATTGCTCTGGATTGGGGTGGGCCAACACATCGAGCAATCCTCCAGTTTCGATGGCCACCACAACAGCCTCGAAATGGATGGAGCGCTGGGCACCGAGCTGCTGGTTTTCATCACTGCTCCCGAGAAAGGGCTTCATGAGCGCAGCCCAGGTTCTCTGTCTGCCGTTTGTCATCAAGCAGCACTGAGCTGCTGCGGCAAGAGCTAACAGCCGAGTGCCCTGGTGGATGGAGCCTGAATTGCCGATCTCCCTCCACCCGACCTTGGCGGCCCTGCTGCCCCGGCTGCAGCTGGTGCAGGACTGCTGGCACCTGCTTTCGGGCCGCCGTGAGCACTACCTACCCCGAGGCGAACGCGAACCTGAATCCGCTTATCGCCGCCGGGTAGAGGCGGCCCTGCCATCGGGCTTCTTCCGCGATGCCCTGCGCACCTTTGCTGGAATGCTGGCCTCCAGTCACTGGCGTGAGCTGCCGGTTTCGCTGCAGGCGGTGATCAGTGATGTGGATGGCTGCGGCACCGACCTGGGGGTGTTTCTAGAAGCCGCCGATTTGCTGGTGCTGAGGGACGGTGCTGCCCTTGTAGGTGTGATCCCACCGGTTCACCTCTGGCCTAGTGAGGGTGATCGCCAGCAGGCCTTGCGCAATGGCGACCGGCTCTCCTTGCCGCGGCTGCTGCTTATCGAGCGGGGAGATGTTTTGCACTGGCAGCTGCCGGGTAACCATGCGCTGCCAGATGCGATCACCTGGCGTGAGCGGCGCCCCAATGCTCCTAACCCAACCACCGACACACCGCCTGCACAGGATCCCCCACCCCACCCCTGGCAGTACCTGACGGCTTCCCTTGGTGCCGATGATCCCGGTGGGGCTGGCATGGACCTGAGCACCAAGACCTTGGTGGCTGATCCCCAGGTCCCCAGCGGCTGGCGCACGCAACGCCTTGATCAGCGCCACTACCGCGGCATCAACCAACTACCCGCGATTTGGTACGCCAGCCATGGCGCAGCTTTTGGCGAGGGGGAGTTGCCCCACCTGGGCTTGGCGCACCAGTACCTCAACCAGTTCCGCTGCCAAAGCGACTACCAGGAATTGCTGTACCGAACGGCACTGCCGGTAGGAGTACGCACCGGCGTGGCTGGCCCGATGGGCAGCAGCTCAGCCAGTGAGCCGGTGGTGCTGGGACCAAACAGCGTCATCGACCTGCCGGAAGGTGCCAGCTTCCAGTTCGTCGAGATCCAGGCCCGGTCTTTGGCGGAACACCGCGCCTGGCTCGAATTGCTGGATCAAGGCATGCGCCGTGATGCCCTCATCCCCGCTGCTGCCCAGGGGGCACCGCGCACGGCGATGGAGATCTCGATGTCCGCCTCCCAGGCCTACGCCCTTCTGCAGAGCCAGGCGATACAAAAGGCCTCGATGTTCTCTTCTCTGCTGCAGCACTGGTGCGCCATCACCGGTGAACAGCTGCCAGTGCAGGAAGGCCCTGCCCTGACGGTTGAGATCAGCCCGCTGGCACCAGCACCCAAGCCCCAACCAACCGTGGCCGAAATGCTGCAGCTGCAGGAGCGGGGAATCATCAGCGAGCAGGCCCTGCGGCAATGGCTGGGGGATCTGGCCGGTATCGCCCCGGCATCTGCATGACCATCAGCAGCCAATTGTCCAGCGCACCTACCGGTGCGACCTGGCAACCGAGCGACCAGGAAGCCATCCGGCAGGCCCTGGCCCTACCGGCGACGGTGCCTTGCCTCGATGCCATCGGGCGGGCAATGGCGGATCTGGAGCGCCACCACCCGGCCGGGGTGCTCAGCGCCCGGGCTCTACTGGATGCGGTGGCTTTGATTGACAAGCACCTGCTGGCCGGAGGTATTGAGCAGGAGCAGGCGATCGAGAGGACCAGCCGCTCCGGTCCAATCGCTGGTTCGGTGGCAGCCGCCGGTGACGCACCACTGCAAAAGGCGGATGTGATCGCCTACGACACGGCGTTGCTGCGGGAGGAGCGGGAGACCGTTTATGCCAACTCTGCTTCTCCAGCAGCAGCGCTGCTAAATCAACGCCGCCGCTACAGCGAGCAGCTGTTGTTGCTCCTGCCGGGCTTGAGCAGCTGGATGAAATTCAACGTCGCTGCCCCAGGGATGGCTGGAGGCACGGCCTTGCTGCGGGGTTGATGATCTCCCCCCGCCAGTTCACCAGTGGCAAGCATCACCGCAATGCTGCTGTGTGGGGCCCCACCCCCTTGCAGCCACTTGCCAATGCCCGGCTGCTGTTGGGCGAAAACACCATCCCTGGTGACACCACCTCTGCTGTGGTGGCCAGCCACCTGCTCGAGTGCTTTCTTGAGCGCTCCCGTTACATCACCGCCAGAGATAACGGCCCTGGTGTTGATACCGGTGACTTCACCTTTCAAGGGATGATCTGCCGTGCCACCCGGCTACCTCCCAACCCTGGTGCGATCTGGCTGAGTAGGGAGCTGCAGTGGAGTCAGAACGGCCGGCGTGTCTCCGCTGCCGGCAGAACCGTAGTGGCTCCCTGCGAGGGCACAATTTGGCTTGGTAATCTGGCCCTGCTCAATGCCGCAGGTGATGCAGGTGTCGATCCCTATGCCCAGTACACCTTGTTCACGGTGCTGGAGTTCGGTGCTAGCTATGGCTCAGGCGGTATCGGTGGCTTGGTGCAGCCGTTGATCGGTGAACGGGTGTTTGGCACGCTCAAGCCGAATCGGCTTGAGTGAAAGGAGGTTGTGGCTTCTGCTTGATACCTCAGCCAGCAGCAGCAGCAGCAAAAACCTAAAAAAGCCGTACATCCAACTCAAACTAATGCAAACATACGACTAAAAACTTCTTCTGCTGACTGGGGCATGCCTAAGCCCACCAGGGGTTGTGAGCCAACTAACCGAAGATCACATTGGGGATAATGAACACTCACGGCATTCAGACGTTTGCACAGAGCGCAGCCACCATCTCGTCTTCTCCTTGTCGTGACTTATTTCCCGGCCCAGCAGGCTCTCTCCACTTGCTCCACCCCGATGCAGTTGTGTATCCAGCAACCAAGAGGCGATCACAGCTCACCCCTACCGTCAAGCGCGGTGCAGAGCCCCCACATTCAGCTGCGGTAGTCCGTGTGCCATTTGAGTTCAGTCTCCACCCGGCCCAGTCGTATTTGCACTGCCCATAGGTACGCCATTGTGGCGTGTAGCTATTAGATCGAATGCGCTGAAGAAGAGCCTGCTCGCTTGGGCTTAATGGTTTCGTGGTCGGACCATTAATAGTGTTCGTTCTGCCTCGCCAGCGCACCACCAATCCACTGCTGCACTCCTGCTGATCGAGGGCGCCACTGTCGCAGGCCTGCTGATGGGCTGACACGCTGGAGTTCATGCCCGATCCAGCACGGATCCTGGCTCGCTCCACCGGGCTAACCACCCCATCACGCACCAGCTCATCGAGGGAGGCATCAAAACGGGCGGGTGGTCTGGATGGCAGTTCTGGACGCAGTGGCTTCGCCAGGGGCACTGGCGGCATCGAGATTGGCGGCTGGGGGCTTGCTCCAGCCGCGGAGTTCGCCGGGCAAAATTGCTCCAGAAATTGGTCCCTCTCCGCGTCTTCAGCCTGGTCCCATTTTTGAACATCAACCGGCAGAGTCTTTCGAGCCATGCCAGGTCTATCAATAAAAATAGAGACCTGCCTTGAAATACGCTTACTAGCCATGCAATCATAGACTCTTTGCGTTAACCAGTAGTATATTGCGTCATAATTCTTTCCGCGAGCAGTGTCGAGTTGCCATAAGATATGTAGCTGTCGTGGATTGCCATCAACAGGCCTGCCAAAGCCATGATGCAATGCTGTTTCGTAACCATGGAAGCACGACTTGTAGCTTTCAAATTCTAGATACTGCTTATCTTTGCAATCACTGAACGAATCGATTGGTGGCGCCGAGGGGTTAAGCTTTGGCGCAGCACTGACCTCATGGCCTGTTGCCATAAGAACATATGCGCCGAATAGCAAAAGCGGTATACGCATCAAGAAATAATAGATTTCATGATCATTGACTGGATTAAACTCTTTGGCAAGCTCTAATGCCACGCTAAGCCCGCTGCGGCCTCCTCCGCCAGGGGTCAGAGTCGAGACGACATGAGCCTATTTTTTTGAAAATTTACTGCTCACCAGTTGGCTTGATGTAACCAGTATCGACCAAAAAGGCCCGTAAAGCTTCCGGGAAAGAGCTGTAGACAATTTCCCGGCCCAGGCACTTGCCGTTGTCATCCAAGTCACCCTTGCACTCCTTAAGCCCCTCCTCTGAGGAGTCGTAGCGCTGAGTCATGCGATCCCAACCCTCATACAGCTCGCCCACCAGCGCCTTATTGGCGACGTAACCGGCCAGAAACCCATTGGGATATTCAGGGTTCTTCTGTTTGAACCATTCGGCCATGCGCTGCAGTTTGCGGCGATGGAGCGGCTTGAACTCAGGCCGATGGGACACATCCACAAATGCATCTCCCTCCAGCTGCCAGAGACGAGCGGGTGCCGTGCTGCATGCGTAGCAAGCAAAGCGGTAGAGGAACCGGTTATCAACGTCAACGATCAGGAAGCGCCCATTTCGCAAAGGGTCCTCTGCTGGTGAATCACCCCCGTCGAAAGGTCCGAGTGTCACCTCTCGCCAGGTCTGCCCGCTGCGATCGCTGGTGAGCACCTGGATCTGATTGCAGCAGTGCGCACCTCCGGTGAAGGAAGAGAGCAGAACCTCGGGGTAAGGGTTCTCAGGATCCATTTCTGCGATCTGAACCACCGCAGCTGGACTGCCACCCCATTTCTCGGCGCCAACGAGCCGGCCGACCTCGATGCCATTCAAACGAACGACAGCCACCGGCTGGAGCACATTCGATCCGGACTCGTTGATCCGCCGCTGCTGCTGCGCGTTGACCTCCACGGCGCCACTGCGTAACGAACCGCTCATGCGGTTGTTCTGGTAGTCCATCTTCAGGACCTCGGCCACAGCAGTACTGCCGCAGAGAGCCCCCAGTCCGAGCAGGCCGGCAATGAAACGAGCTCCTAGAGACATTATGGAAAGGGCCGCTCTAAGCGAGGTTGAGAAAAGAAAGGGACTAGGGGCTACGCCTCAAGAGAGGCTGATCAGGTAAGCACTGACTACTGATGACAACGACTGATTATTGCTCGACCCATTTCCCCATTCGAGCATCCCACTCCTGTCCATATTCAATTTGAGGAATCCAGTTCCCCTCCTCATGGGATAGTACGTTCCCTTCTGGGAAGAGTTCAATCCTCTTTGGATGACTGCCAAACTTCTTTTGAAGCATCAACCGTTCATCTTGCATCTTCTTGTCGTGACTAAATTGTGGTACTAGGTTAATTGTGATGGATTTCCAGAGAGTTATTTATCCTTAAAATCAATTCGCTCAATGAGCTGTTGAAGCCGCTGGTCTTGCCTTTGTATTTGGCTTGTTAGAGATACCCCAAGGACACCCAGAGCAGTAAGCCATATAGCTGAGGTGAGTGTAACTGCCCTCCATGGGAAGTTCTGTCCACGATCAGTAATCTCCTCCTCTTCAGAGGATTTCTTCCCTTTCTTGACCTTAGTGATCAGGACAGGCTCAGCTTCTGGTTCCTCAAGGGTCAAGATAAGCCGTAGCAGAGCCTCTGGGGTAGCAGGCACTATCGCGCTCGTTGCTGCTTCTGCCCCCATCAGCCTGGTTAGCTCATCGCGGCATTGGTTAAGGCCACCTCCAGCCCAAAACAACCCCCATGCCTTCTTATGCCGGTGAAGCACCACCCACCGATGTGGCCTCTTGTCGTTGCGGACAAGTTGACACGCCTTGGCCAGGGACCAGGTTCTCCCAGCACTTACTGAGGGTTCTGAGCTGAGCAGCAGCCTGCCTTCTGGATCTTTGTCGTATCCAGTGGCCAGCTCAAGCGAAAAGACGTCAACAATTTGGACTTTTACCCCTTTCTGGTCTGGGTTCCAAGTGGGGGACATGAAGAGCTGGGCACCTCCAACCGTGTGAAGGCAGCCTGGGGTCAGAGTGTTGTCGGGCACTGCTTACCGGTCTGTAACGCTCATCGTGGCTGCTTGCAGCCGAATCGTCCGGATCATTGAAGCGCTAATTATTGATAACTACATGCCGACCACCCCGTGCAAGGTCGTGTTCAAGGAAGGCAAGCCCGGCAGCTTGACATCAGACCAGGAAAAACCCCACCCGACCCTCCCGTGTTGGCAGCAGCATCAGCTAGCGAAGTGGTCCAAAAGTCGACCGCAGCATGGTTAGGCAACTACCCGAATCGGATTTATCATTTCAAAATCAACTTGTTTTCTCCATGAAGAATTTCGTCCATAAGTCACCCTCAACCGGCGCTTGCTCTGGCAAAACCCCACTGGAAGACTTTGTCGATCACAGGACTAGTCAGACTATTGAGGCACTTGAAGAGGAACTTGTTGCGGCGATCTATCAGCAGCGGGAATGGGAACAGGAAATAATGTCTTTCAATCCCCAGTCGGATGCACCTGTTCATGTTGTTCAGTCCTTTATTCAGAGCAAACTTAAGGTTCAGCAAATCGAACTTAAGCTGCGACAAGTTCGCCACTCTTTTTGAGCCCCCTCAATTCCACAAGCATGGGCTTGATCCCTCTCTTTGAAAATACAAAGAAGTTGGTTGATAAGCAAATCCGAGTAGATAAAAAATCTGGCGTGTTCCCGCAGCTGACCACTAAGGCATTGAGACTTCTGTTCGACGTGATTGCTGAGCTGTTAGGGATGGTTGCCATCCCACGTGCTGCTGCTGATTGGCTTGGCCTTGGCCAGGGCCCTGGATCCCTCGGCAACAGGTAACAGCAGCGCCGCGATGGGCTGCCATCCCACTGACAGCCGAGACGGGTCATGGCCACAACCGCAACGCACAACAGCTCTAGGGCCAGCGACGAGAGCAGCGAGATGCTCGAGCAGCACCCTCATGACACTGCTGAACTAGAGAGCAACACGACTGGCGACTATCCGCCCGATGAACGCCAGGGCGGAATTGCTCTTGCTGATGCAGGAGAGACCAGCACCACCGAAAGCAAGGCGGGCAGCGGCCTGGGAGAAGCCCTCAAGGCTGAACGGCGCCGCAGCAACAACCTTGAAAAAGAACTGCGGGGTGTGCGACAGCAGCTGACCCGCTTCTCTGAGATCAACCCGGAGGAATACTCCCGCCTGCAGGAGGCAGAACGGCAGAAGCAACTGCTGGAGCAGCAGGTGGAGCTGCGCGAACGGCAGATGGAAGAAGCCTCCGCCAAGAAAGTGGCAACCGTGGCTGCCGAACGCGATGGTGCCCAAGCCCTTGTGCTGGCCTTGCGAAAGGAACGGCTGCTGGAGCGGGCTTTCTCAGAAGCAGAAGGCCGCACCGGCGGCGACGGACGCGGCACCTTCTTTGATGTCTTTAAGGGTCAGCTAGGGGAGAGCTTTCGCCTCAGTGCCGGCAAGGACGGAAGTGATGTGCTCGAACCACTCGACAGCCAGGGCCAGCCCCTGCTGGGTGATGACGGCCGGCCTCTGAGCACAGCTGACTTCCTCGATCAGCTGCGTATCCACCCCGTCTATGGCTTCCTATTCCAGCAGCGCGGTGCCATGGGTACGGGGACACCTGGACTGGCAATAACGCCAGCAGCTAGCGGTGGCTTTGGCGAGGTGCTCAACCCCCAGGCAATGAGTGCCAGTGAGCTTTACCGCGCTGGCTTTACGACCAGTGGCGGCCGCAACAGCCGCCGGTGAGCCCAAAGCTATGGCGAGCTGGCGTTACTACCTGGCGTTTTGGAGCCGCAGGAGCACCGCCACGGTGGTGCCAGCCAGCAGCGCAAGCCAGGCCCGTAACCGCGCTAGTGCTCGCCATAAGGCGGGCTATGGAAGCTTGGTGTCTGTGCAGCAGGCAAATGCTGCCGATAGCCGCCTAATTCGTCAGGGCAGCTGGGTAAGACGTCGCCGTAATGGCGTCAGTCCCCAGTTCGGCTCTGCTCGATCTAAGGCCAGTGCCCGCAGGCAGCGCAGCGCTTATCGGGGCTGGCTGTAACGACTGATCAAAGTGTTTTGCTCGATACAGCCAAGTGGTTTGCTGGCTGGCCATGGTGATGAGCTGGGTCGGACCGTTTGGTGCGGCCGGCAGAACTGAGAGAAAGCGGATGCAGATTTCAACTAGCCAAGGAGCAGAGCGTTGCTACCGCCTGATTGATGGTGGCTGCGAGCCGCACCGTGAGCTCGACGCGCAATACAGCAGCCTTGATGACGCAATTGCTGATGCGATTGCCTGGGTAGAAGCGATCACTGAAAGCAACCACCCCGCTGCGCTGATTGGCGTGGAGGTATCCACCACTAAGGGGGGCTGGCGCACCTGCCGTATGCCTGGTCCTTTGCTTTGCCCGTTGCCGCGCTGACGGAACTGGCAGACCAAGAGGCTGCGCAGAGCTGCTCAAATGGCCAGCAACAGAAACCCCCCCGGGGTGAGCGGGGGATTCTCTGGAGCGGCCGGGCAAGGGTGTGCAGGCGCTCATGCCGGCACCTAACTCTCTGGCGCCTGCTTTCACTGTGTAAGAGATCACAGCTGGCGGCTGCCTGCGCGCAACAAATGCTCACTAGCAGCCGCTTAGCCGCTGCTCACTCCTCCTCTGCGCTGCCCAAAGGAATCAACTTGATCTGCTTACGGCCCAGCTTGATCTCAAACTCATCGCCTGGCTTGAGGTCGAGCATGCCTGTGTAAGCCTTGCCCACTAGCAGATTGCCGTTGAACTGGATCTTGGTGGTGTAGCTCAGCTTGCGGCCGCCCTTGCCAGTGCTCCGGCCGGCGCTATCGGTACCAAGGTTCACTCCCTTGGCATTTAGCAGCGCCTCGTAGAAGGCAGTGAAGTTGAGGCGCTCGCTGCCATCTTTTTTGGTGCTCACATAGCCGCACTCACGCACGAGCTCTGACTTGGAAACGTCGCCTAGCTCCTTGACTTTGGCGAGCAGTTCAGGACCGGTAAACATAAGTAGAAAACAATATCCCCTCTAGGAAGATACCAGCCAGATCACCACTGTCCAGTCCTGATGTATTTGTGGTGTACTGGCCGCTCCACTGGATCAATCGATTGCTCTTAGCCGCGCCTTCTCTGCTGGAACCATTGAGGGGTATTTATTGGCCCAGAGCTGGACAGCTGGGTTGGCTGCTACATAGTCATTCCAGCTGCAGCTATAGGTTTTGAGCGCACGGGCGCAGTCAAGTGATGCAATGCGTGCCTTCTCGGCCGACTCTGCCTTGATCTGATCAATACGCCCCTGGAGATCCTTGTTGACCTCCCCGAGGCTCAACCCCGTCATACCCATCATTTCCATCATGAACTGATTGGCTGGGACATTGTTCTTGAAGCCAACTGCCGTTGCCTGAATATTGCCGGCTTCATCGACGTAGTTGATCGAGAAGGTGTAGTCGTGTTTTTTGGCAGCAAAGCCGATCAGGCCTGGTATGCCAAAGAGCACAACACCAGCAACGCCCATGCCGACATCAGTCTTGCTTCCTGAGCCACCCTGCGACCAAGAGAGCACCTGATCTTGCTTGATGACTAGTCCAGGGGTACCGATCTGACCATTAGCCAGGGTGACGGTGCATTCCGAACCACCGGTGCAAAGGGCCTGATACACCGCAGCCACACTGGGCGTGGCAGACATCCCGATTGCTGCTGCTGCAGCGCCGGCCGCAAGTCGATAGATGGAGGAGTGCATGGTCAGCAGCTGAATGGCTCCGATCTAGACCCTCAGGTGCCGCAAACTGCTGATAACTGCTGATTCAATGCCAACACCGCATATGCACAACGTTTTATATACAGATGATTCCTCTTTGGTTGGCACTTTGGATCGCTGCTTATCGCAGAGAAGCGCAGGCTTCCCCATCGCCATTGCCATCGAGGTAGCTGTGCCCCTGGCGCAGCAACTCCTGAGCTTTGGCATAGGAGCTGATCTCGCTGCAGCGGTAACGGCGGCCGCCAGGTGTGGTGCCATCAGGGATGACCGCTGAGCGGCGACCTCGCCGGGAGTCCCACGGCCGGGTGATGCCGCCTGGCACCTGCCAGACCCCTAGGCGGGCGCGACTGGCACGCTCTTCTGCTTCTAGATAGGCCTTGGCATCACAGCCGCTCAGGTACTGGCGGTAGGCAAAGGCCTGACCGTCTTCCACCAGCGCCAGATTGATGTTCACGCCGCTGAACACCTCAGCGACGCTGCGGCCGTAGCGATCGGTGGTTTTGATATCGAGGCTTACTTCCCTGCCGATCGGTAGGCGCTGCTGCAAATACATGCGGGCCTGCTGGCCGTATGGGCTTTGGGCCGTCTCGGGGGCATCGATGCAGGCCAGCCGCACGGTGAGGGCCTTGCCCGCCTGGCGCACCCGGATCGTGTCGCCGTCGCCGATAGAGAGCACGGTGGCCCTATCCGTTTGCGCCTGTAATGCCATTGGCATATGAAGCGACACGAGAATCCCTAGGAGGGAAAGCGAAGCCAGCCAGGAATTGGACATGCCGGGACTATGGCGGGCGGAGCGCTCAAGTCAGTGGCTAGCGCCACTGCCATTGGCAAGTTCCGGCTCAGCTCAGCATCGATTGCCGCACACCAGTGGCTGCGAGCAGCACGGATGTACGGAACGGTGCCGGCGCTAAGGATGGCCCCTGGTTCCGAAGTGCGACCCAAGATGGGTGGCCGCCAGAAGCATGACTGCTTTCAAAGCGCTTCTCCCGCTCCGCTGAATCATCTGATGATGTGACGAAGCCTGATCTGCACTCCAGGTCAGCTTGACTGAATCGTGCGAACTTCGCCATTGATCCTGATCTTTAACTCAGGCTCGTCCACACCTTCAAATGGCTTAAGCAGGGAAATAATTTCGTCAATATTGAGGTCCTTACTTTCGATTTCTATCGTGGCGGGCCCAACGAGGTAGAGCTGCTCTGTCGCACCGATTGCATCACACAGTGTGGAGTAAGGGCCAGAACGTTCTCCGTCATCAAATGCAACGGCATAAGCTCCATTGAGGGCGTAGACGCGCTCGCAACCCGATCCTCCACCCGGACCATCAGTATCCCATGACACTGAGTAAACGCATTGTCCATCCTCAATGATGGCTTCAAGTTCAACGGTGCTGGGTGGCATGGCTCAAGGTCGCAAGGGGCAGAGCGAGAATTGAAACTGGACGGTATGATGACCGTATGCAAAGTGTAGTCGCATCTGGGTGACCGATGGCAATACTGGATCGAGATCTGAGAATCGAGGAACTTGCAACTACCGTTTTCCTCGCCGAGCATATCTGCAGCCGTAATCCTTTTGAGCTGGACCCTGATGTATCAACGGAGCAGGCCAGTCTATTGATGCAGCTTTATGAACTTGACCAGGCCCCTGTCGCAGGTAGTGGCGGTACTCAGATTGTATTGCGAATGAGTCTTGACGTAGACAGAACAGTCAAAAAGGTCGGCCAGTTCGCTGTTGATACGCCTGCTGAGCACTGGGTTGATCACTGCTCGTCTCTGCACTATACGATTGAACAGCTTGCCGAACATGGCTGGTTATTTGTGCGTGCCAATAGATCCTTGCTTGGGACGATTGGCCGTCAGGATCTTGGCCGTCCCACGATTTCAGCCTATCTTTTCGCTGTAATCCTGGGGATTGAACGTGGCTTACGTCGTCTTTACGGCTCATACCAAGGTCGCCCGATACCTGATGAACCCAAGCGCCTTGACGCAGCTCAGCAGGATGCCGGTGAAAGACCCGACAATTTCATAACCACGATTCAATATATTCTTAAATGCGAGGAGCTGCGAAAGGCTCTAAACTACAGTTCCAAAAGTGAAGCCAGGGCTGCTCTTCAGAGGATCAATGAGATGCGTAATCATCTCGCCCATGCCAGGACTGTCTTGGAATATGGTGCAGATACGTCAGATGTGCTGTGGCGCATTCGCGATCTCGAGTTATTGGCCGGTAGGGTAAGACGACTTCTTGCTGATCGAGAAGCTGTTTGGACTGCATATTGCGAGACAGAAATTATCAGCACTGAAGGCCCGTCCACAGTTTTAACTGGATCAGGTGCGACACGGCTGCCCATATCTACGCCCGTACATGTGATTTCCGCTCAGAATCCCTACGAAGACTTTCTGGGAGAAGAAGAGAACTCTCGACGTACGGAGATTCTAGGCAAATACCTCAGGAGTATGTCCGAAGCCAAGGATCTTACGAGAGTCATTGGGCGCTCTGCTGATCTCAATTCGGTTTGGGAAGAGGATTGCTGGGCTGTATCCGGATTGACCCGATCACAGGCTGTGGAGATCGGCAGGCTTTTTCAGCAACGTGCCATCTTCGAGCTCACTGAAAACGCAACTATGGTGATCTCATCAGATGAAACCGTGATGAATACGTCACCACGTTGCTCAGCCTGAAAGCTTCCGACTCTCATCAATAGATGCTTCTGTTATGCGAAAGCATATTTTGCGTGCATCGCGCAGTCAATCATTGCAATGAGGATTGTGGTGATGTTCGCCTCAGGATCAACTCCAACTTGCGGTCCTGACGCTCCAGCGCGGTAAGGAAGCCTGCAACCGTCACGCCAAGGACAGTCAGCCAGGCCAGTGATGTCAAGGCGATAATTCGCCACGGCCCCTTGTGATGATTATTGGCAGGCTTTGCAGCGGGGCTCTGAGTAAGGCTGGGCTGATCAGCACCAAGATCTAGAACCAGTCGCAGCAGGGCTTCTGGAGTTGCTGCGACCAGTGCGCTGGAGATGTCCGATGGAGGCACCTGCTGAGATAGCAACTCACGGCAGTGCTGCAACCCACCACCAGCCCAGAACAGCCCCCAGGCGTGCTTATTGAAATGCAGGGCTACCCAGCGATTTGGTCTGGCGTCATTGCGCATCAATTGGGCTGCCTTGGCCAGGCTCCAACTGCGACCTGCAGATACCGAGGGATGGGACTCCAGCAACAGCCGACCTTGGGGGTCACGGGTGTAGCCAGTGACGACCTGCAGGGAGAAGACATCGATGATCTGAACCTTGCTAGCTGACTTGCGATGCTGCAGGTTGGGCGACCAGAAGACAAGCGAGCCGCGCTCATCAGCTACGCAGCTCTCCATCCGGGTGTTGGTGGGCACGGCGAGTTATTGACTGATTTTCTGTAATTGTGACTGCGCTTACTCCTGCTCGCTGAGGTCAAGCACGGTCCAGGTGGTCTCCCACACCGGGCCGCAGGCCATGCCACAGGTAGTGATCTCAAAAGCCACCCAGCCGGGTTGCTCGACGCATTCAAGAAAAGCCGCCACATCGAGGTCGCCATCCTCTGCTTCCACCTCGGCCAAGTAGGCATCCCAAGCCGGCTGAAGTCCAGGCGCCAGGTTTAGGGGTTCGGTAGGCACCTCCTGGTGCCAGCCGCCACGGAAGGTAGCGGCGTTAAAGCCGCCTTCTTCTTTGTAGACCTCTTTGCCGGTTACTGGGCAGAAGAAATTCCAGTGACCGTGCTCAAGACGAAGAAGCTGCATGATCGAAACGTTGATCTAGAGCAACTATGGGGCAACCAGCTGATTTGTAGGGTCATCTTCCTGCGAAAGAGCAGATTGCCCATCGCCTTGGCCGTTTTCAATGCAGCTTCTGCATAGCTGTGTCGTTTTGCAAGGGCTTGTGGCGCCTAAAGCAGCCTGAGACAGTGATCAGCCGCTAGGGTTATTGGGCGAGTCGGTCTTTGGGCATTTGCTCATCAGGTTGTGAACAGCTTGACCGCGAGGGTAGACGGGTCAGGCAATGGGGGCTGTGTCGCAAGACAGGCCAAGGGTCTCATGGTTCCCTGTAAGGCTCATTGTCCCACGATTGATCACCTGGAGAACGGCTTATCGGAGGCTCGCACCCTTTGCAGACACCAGATCATTCAATATCAAACCTTGAATGATCTGTCTATAGCCCGTAGCGCCGATCTAGTGGCAGTATTTACTGCAGGCTGGGCGCTCTATCGTTAAGGGATTCAGCTAGCTGCTGCCGTATTGCTTTCCATGATGTGCTCATAACCCCCAGCAAGCTATCGCTGTTCTCCCGCAGCCCAGTGATTGGCGCCTGGTGGGAAGAGCTGGAAGCTCGTGGGTTGTTTGCAGCAAGCAAGCCTGAGGTCAGCTCTCTAGATAAGCAGCTTTTTGCCGATGGCCTGCGCCACGAGCAGGTGCTGCTTAGCAAGCTGGAGAGTCAGGGCAACAGCATTGCCCGCCTACCCGGCAAGCAGAACGAGGCCGACTACGCCGCCACCAAAGCGGCGATGGCAGAGGGATTTGCTTTCATCCACCAAGCCTCGCTCTGCAATGACGAGATGCGGGGTTCGGCTGACTTGCTGCGCCGCATCGAGCAACCCTCTGCCCTTGGCCCGTGGAGCTACATCCCGATCGAGTGCAAGCTCGCCTCCAAGCCCAAGACCACCTTTTTGGTGCAGGCCTCGGCCTACTGCGAGCTGCTGACACCACTGCTGGGCAGCCGGCCCGATCAATTTGAGCTGTATCTCGGTGGCGGCCGCTTCCAGCGCTACGCCACCGATCAATTCTGGGCCTGGTACGAGCTGCTGCGCGAGCGCTACCGCGCCTTTCGCGATTCCTTTGACCCGCAGGCTGTTCCAGAAGACATGCCGGGTGATCACAGCGGCTGGAGCGCCTTTATTGAGCAGCGATTGGCTGAGCAGCGCGACCTGATGCTGGTGGCGAACATGCGCCAGAGCCAGCGCCTCAAGCTGCGCGGGGCCGGCATCACCACCATTGAGGCACTAGCGGCTTTGCCTGCTGGCACTGCAGTTCCGGGCTTGAACCCCGAGAGCCTGCACGAACTAAAGCAGCAGGCTGAACTGCAACTCACACCTGCTGATGCAGCTGGCCGGCCGGCTTACCGGCTGCGGCCTGTGGTGACTGGCAAAGGCCTCTCGGCGCTGCCGGCTGCCGATGCCGGCGACATCTGGTTTGACATGGAGGGCATTCAAGACTCGGTTGCTGGCACCAAGCTCGAATACCTCTTTGGTGTCTGCTACCGGGACGAGCTAGGCAGCAAGGCGGAGTTCAAGGACTGGTGGGCCCACAGCCCGATTGAGGAAAAGCGTGCCTTTGAGCAGTGGGTGGATTGGGTGGAAGCGCGCCGGCAGCGTTACCCGGGACTGCGGGTGTACCACTACGCCAGCTACGAGAAAACTGCCATGCGACGTTTGGCGCAGCAGCACTGCACCCGCGAGGCGGTGATCGACGAGTGGCTGCGCTCGGGGCTACTGGTGGATCTGCTGCCGGTGGTGACCGGCTCGATCGTGCTGGGTGAACCCAGTTACTCGATCAAGAAAGTTGAGCACCTCTACATGGAGCGCCGGGAGGCGGAGGTGACCAACGCGGGTGATTCGGTGGTGGCCTATTTGAACTGGCAGAACTCCGGTGAACCAGACCGCCCTGGTCCGTTGCCCGAGGCCAGCCCCCTGCTCAAAGACATCGAGAACTACAACCGGGAGGACTGCGAGTCGACGGTGCTGCTGCACGACTGGCTCTTGCAGCTGCGGCGCGAGCAGGGCCTGCCAGAGCAACCCCTAGTTGCGGGAGCGGAGGAGAAAGAGAACAGGGAGCCCTTGCCACTGGAGCAGCTCAGTGCCCAGCTGCTGGCCGAGCTGCCGGAAACACTGCAGAGCGACCCACCGGCCACCGCAAGCGATGAACTGCTCGCTGCCCAACAGGAGTGCGGCAGCCGGGGCATGAGCTGGCGGGTGCAGCGCCTGCTGGCCCAGTTGCTGCCCTTCCACCACCGGGAAGCCAAGGTGGCCTGGTGGGCCTATTTCGATCGCCGCAGCAAAGCCGAGCTCAGCCCTGAAGAGTTGATTGACGATGGGGAAGCGATTGCTGAAGCCCGCTGGAAAAGCGTGGAGGCCCGAGCGAGCAAGCTCACCGGCGCCGATTACCACACCTTTGCCTTTGATCCGGCCCAACCCCTGAAGCTCTCAGCCGGCAGTGGCGATCGGGGCCTGCAGCTGGAGATCCCCGCAACAGGCCTAAAGGTGAGTGTTGAGTCGCTTGATGCTGAGCGCGGCCGCGTCACCTTGAAGCTGCCATGGAAAAAGCGTGATCAGCGCCGCGCTGAAGGTTTCAGCGATGGCATCCCCGAGGGCCTCAGCTCACTGATCAAGGTGCCAGCTGACATCAGTGAATCGCTGCGCGAGAGCTTGCTGGAGCAGGCCAATTGCTGGCTGAGCGGCGGCAAGGGATTGCCCAAGGCGCTGTTGCAGCTGCTGGAGCGCCAGCCGGTTGCAGAACTTGCTGGCCTCAACGAGGCAATCTGCGCAGAGCCGGACTCCGTTATTGGCCGCCTGAGCGCTTTTCTTGCCGGTTGCGGCGCCGCCGCCCTGGCGTTGCAGGGTCCACCGGGCACGGGAAAGTCAACGGTGACAGCTGAGGTGATCGCCCAGCTGGTGGCGAAGGGCAAGCGGGTCGCGATCAGCTCCAATAGCCACGCTGCGATCAACAACCTGCTGCGTAAGGCCAAGGCCACCTGCACCAAGCAGCGCTTCCCTGATGTGGTGGTCAAGTGCAGCAACAGCAAGTCAGAAGAGCAACTCGCGGGCAGCGGTATTCCGTTGGTGCCAGCCCATGCCCTGACAGATGAAATGGCAGTGGTGGGCGGTACTACCTGGATGTTCTGCAGAGATGAGCTCTCTGAGCAGTTCGACCTGCTGGTGATCGACGAGGCAGGGCAAATGTCGCTTGCCAACCTGCTGGTGATGGCGCGGTGCGCCAAAACGATCCTGCTGGTCGGCGATCAGCAGCAGCTGGCCCAGCCCACCCAGGCCGATCATCCAGGGGATTCCGGGCTCTCCTGCCTGGAGTATTTGATGCAGGGTGCCCATGTGGTGCCAGCGGATCGGGGCGTGTTCTTAGCCACCAGCTGGCGGATGGAGCCCTCGCTGACGGCAATGGTGTCGCAGCTCTTCTACGACGGCCGTCTCAATGCCAACTCAGCAAACGCCAGCAACGCGATCAGCTGGCGGCAGCCTTGCCTGGGCGCCACAGGGGAACCGTTGCCGCAACAAGGCCTCGTCTTTGAAGCGGTGGAGCACAACGACTGCAGCGTCTGCAGTGAAGCTGAGATCGATCGCATCGAGCAGCTAGTTGATGCCCTGCTCGGCAGCAGCTATTGCCACGCAGCAGCAGGCCAACAGATGCGGGGGGTGCTCGGCCCAGAGCAGATCTTGGTGACTGCGCCTTACAACGTGCAGGTGAACCGCCTGCAGCAACGACTGGGCACCAAGGCCCGGGTCGGCACGGTGGATAAGTTTCAGGGCCAAGAAGCGCCGGTAGCGATCCATTCGCTCACGGCCAGTGACGGCGATGCGGCACCCCGTGGACTGGGCTTTCTGCTGGAGCCCAATCGCCTCAACGTGGCGATCAGCCGCGCCCAGTGCCTATCGATCGTGGTGGGCTCACCCGGCCTCACCACCGGTATCGCAGGCACGGTGCAGGAGGCCGAGCAGATCAACCGGCTCTGCCGCATCACCCAGCCAGCTGCTCACCTTTTGCGTTGACGCTCACCATGGCCAAATCCCTGTTTCTTTCATTGGCGGCGTCAGCCTCCCTACTGGCCGGTGTCTGTAGCTCAGTCCTGGCTCAGCAGCCGGTGCAACCCCTGCCCAAGGTGGGAGGCTGCCCGCTTGGCTACTACAGCTCTGGCGGTTACTGCGTGCCGAGCTCTGGTGGTAACTCCCGTGGCGCCATTGAGAAAAGTGGTGCTGGCTGTCCGCTGGGTTTTTATTCCTCTGGCAACTATTGCCTCAGCAGCCCAAATAACGAGCGGGAAGCGATCCAGAAAAGCGGCAAAGGATGCCCGCTGGGTTGGTATTCATCAGGTGGTTACTGCGTCAAGAGCCGCTGATTGCCATCCGCCGCTCCGCCCGCCTAGGCCCACTGCGCTTCAACTTCAGCAAGGGTGGATTGAGCTCCATCTCCGTTGGCGGGCGGGGCGCTTCCTTCAACATCCCGGTGAACCGCAGCGGTTGCCCCCGGTCAACCGTGGGGCTGCCGGGCACCGGTCTGAGCTGGAGCGTTGAGCACACGCCTGATCGCTTCGCTGTGCTCCCGGCTGGCGTTGCGGCGGGCCTGCCCAACAGCCGCCGGCTAAGGCCAGGGCAGCTCGATGCCTTTAAGCAGCAGTTGTTGGAAGTGCTTCGACAGGAGCTGTTTGCTCCTGGATCCACTGGGGAGCAGCTCTGGGAGCACGGCCTGGTGAGCCGTCTTGTTGCTGATGGCTCTTTATCTGCACGAACCGCTGGCCTGCTGGCGTTGATCGAAACCCCGGAAGCGATGGAGGGCTACCTGCTGCGAGCCCAGAGCCAGGACGACGCCAAGCGCCGCGCCCAGCGCTGCATTGAATCGGTGCAGGAGGCTCTGCGGTTCAGCGCCGTTCGGCAGATGCTGGGATGAGCCTCGATCCAGACGCGATGCCGCAACTGGTGCGGGATTTTGCAGAGGCTGTGCGCTAGAGCCCCGAGGATCAGGACTGGCTGCGCCTGTACGGCCATAGCCTGATCTACTCCCTTATAGGGCTGGATGGGGGGTTTGCGGCGATGGTGCAGGAGATCTTGCGCTTGATGCGCGAAAACCTGCTGGGTGATGGCAGCTGGGGCTCGCTGATCTGGGATCACGATCGGGTCCCCAAGGTGATCGTTGCCACCGGGTTGAGCTGGGATGGCGTGTGCAGCTATGTGTGTGAAAGCCTGGATGGCGCCACGGCGCAGGCGCGGGCGCTCGAGGTCGCTGAGCGCATAGATCTGGAGTGACGCGGTTGCCATGAAGCCCCCTTCATGAAGACCCATTGCCTCTTGTGAAAGCCGATGTTGATCGTGCTGTGGCCTTCCGGCAAGCCTCACCGCAGAAGTAGTAGCTGCGCTCTGCTCGCTGAGCCGATAGCGCTGTTGCCGTGGGCTCGACCATGCCGCAGATCAGATCCTTGGCCATGGCATCAAGTGCCATGTGGGTGTGCATGGTGCAGACGTCGCGCGTAGCAGTGTGGTGCGATCAGCGCTTTGCGACTGGAAGCGCAGCAGCTCTTTCAGTTTTGAATCGAGTTGGGGGTTCTGCGACTTCCAACCAACAAGGAGATCCCCGAGGCAACCAGAACCAGTGTCATCACCCCGATCAATGGTGAATAGATGGGCTGCAGATTGATGAACCCGAAGTTGCCGGTGTGCAGTCGCAACAGCCAAGGTGCATCAATGTTCATCGCGAGCACGGTTCCATAGATGGCTCCAGACATCGATGTCAGAGCCAAGGGAATAGCGGCAATGGGCACCACCAGGCGGTGCAGCTTGCGGGAGCGACGGTTGAGATGCTTCATCATGAAAACGTGATCACTGCGCCTTCTGGAGAGCATCATGAAGTGCGCGCTCATTGGCACAGGGCATCCACATCGCGCCCATCGCGAAAGTGCCCTTGCACTTCAGCTCAGCCGCACGCTTTTCAGCATCGGCCTTGGTGGCATACATGCCGCGCATGTGGGCCTGGGCAGAGGCCACAAGCAGTGGCGTGGTTGCTAAAGCACCGATCATCACGAGGCTCCCCATGGCTGATGCGATCTGACTCCGCATTGCTGTCATGGTCGACGAAAGAAACAGTCGTCCCATTACGACTCCTTCTTTACAGCTTTTTCATAGACGTCGAAATCCTTGCAGGGCATCCATTCACTGCCCATAGCAAAGGCGCCTGAACACTTGAGTTCCTTGGCCCGCTTCTCGGCGGCAGCCTTGGTGGGGAACATGTCATTGGCCTGGGCATGGGCCGCACCGAAGCCCAGCGCAAAGATGGCCAGAGGTGCGATTAGGCCGAGTGCAGAGAACGTTGGTTTCATGGATTTGAAATGAAGATTACAGAGCAGGTGGTTACGGATAAATGCCTTAGTTCAGTGAAAACAGCTTGTCGTAGGCGTGATACTCCGGCTTGTTGAGTCCATCGTGCTGGAGCATCTTGCGCAGCTGAATGATCTCGCGACGCTGGGCCACGATGATGTTGCGGGATAGGCGGAGAATGGTGGGATTGGTTGATTTCTTGAGCGCATCGTGGGCCATTATCAGCGCGCCGCCGTGGTGCTGGAGCATCCCCTCCAGAAACCAGGTCACCCTGTTTTCGCGCGTGGGCGTTGAAGCCATCATCTGCATGGCCTGAATCTGAGCTGGGCTCATGCGAGTGAGATCCGCCATGGCATTGGGATCCCCGCCTGTCTTGAGCACAACCGGATACACCGGGGCCTCTGGGTACCAGGCCTTGCGCCATTGCCCCATGGCCTTGATCTCCTCGGCCTGATCGCGCCAAATGTCCTTGCCGAGTGCTCCCACACCCGGCACACCGATGTCAAAGACGAACTCACTCATCCGCAGGGCACCGGTGTGGTGCTGGACCATGCCATCGAGCCAGCGCAGGTCGTAGGTGCTGCCGGCCGGGCCTACATCGTGATTGTGGGCGCTGTGATCCATCGGTGCTGCGACCGGAGCCGCCCCAGTCGATGGCGCCGGGGCCATCATCCGGTGGTGCTGATGGGGATCCATCTGCGCCTGGGCCACTGGAGCCATAAGGGCAACCAGTGCCGCAGCGGCAAGAAGAGGCGATCGCATTGCGGGCCTTGGCGATGACGTATCTATACGATGCAGCCTCCTGTAGGTGGAGAGTCAAGTGGTGATGGCTGCCCCCATGAAGATCGGTGAGGTGGCTCGGCGTTCCGGCCTCACCGTGAAGACGATTCGCTTCTACTGCGATGAAGAGCTGATCCATCCCATCAGCCGTAGTGAGGGAGGCTACCGGTTGTTTGGCGATGAGGTGTTTGCGGAGCTGGCCCTGATCCGCACCCTCAAAGCGATGGACATCCCGCTGCAGGACGTACTCCAGATCCTGGAGTCGCGGCGCTCGGGGGTGTGCACCTGCACGACACTTCAGGACACGATCCGCACCAAGGCAGGTGAGATCGTTCATAAGATCGCCGCCTTGCGCGACCTGCAAAGCGAACTCGAAGATCTGCTCAGCCGCTGGCAGGACTGCGGCGGCCGCAAGGGCTCAGCTGCCTGAGCCACCGAACCACTGCCGGTACCACTGGGCCATTTGCTCGATCTCCTGGCTCTGTACCCGCACCATCGCCGCCTTCAACTCGCGCAGCTGCGGGTGTTGGGTGTTCCCCTCGGCGTGAGAAGCCATCATCACGCCCATGCGGTGGTGCGGAATCATCTGCTCGATGAAGGTGCGATCGAAGTCGGGCGCACTCTTGAGGGCTTCCAAGCTGGTGCCCATCCCGGGCATGCCCAAGCCCATACCCATCCCACCGCCCATGCCCATGCCAGGGCTCATCCCCATCCCGTGCACGGCCCCGATGCCCCAGGCAGGCACGTCAGTTCCGTACCACTGCCGGTACCAGGTCCGCATCTGGGCGTTCTCGCGGGTCTGACTGGCCTTGATGCTCTTTGCTAGTTCCTATACTTCGGGTCGCTGGGCGCGGGTAAGGGCGAGATCGGCCATGGCGATTGCCCCGTCATGGTGGGGGATCATCATCACGATGAATTGCTGATCGGAATAGCCCATCCCTATCTGGCCCGGACCAGCCGCGCCGCTGCCGTAGCCAGGCATTCCGGCAGCGCCCCCGTTGCCATACCCATGCATCCCCCAACCGCCCCAGCCCTGGGACATGCACCCCGACAGCGTCAGCGTGAAGGCGCCTAAAGCAGTCACCGCCAGAAGGGCTGGGCGTTTGAAATTGGTTCGGCGTTGATCGATGTTGGCCATCCGTTGATCACCGTGCTCAAGATGTCCATCTCCACCATGGGCATGGCTGAACGGATCGAAGCGATTCCCCTCATCACCTTTCCGCTGCGGTACTCGATCCAGGAAGCTGACCTTCCAACTGACCAATCCCTAAATAAGAAGAAGCTCCCCCACCGTGACCTCCAGCTGCTGACTCGCGGTCCCAGCGGCTGGGACGGAAGTGGAGCACTTGGCGGCCATCGCTGATCCGACCCTCCCGAGGGGAGAGGGGCGGGCGATTCTTGTCTCCGACTTGCATCAGGAGCTGCTCAGGCCACCTCCAGCGCCCAGCCCTGCTGCCGGGTCATGTCATCGGTCCACCCCTGGCAGCGGCTGGTGAGATGCTCGCCATGGGCGATCAGCCCCTGGTGCAGCTGGCGGGTGAGCACTGGGATGCAGTTCACCCCGGCGTGATGCCTAAACCAGTGGCAGGTCATGCAGACCTTGCGGCTGCGGGTCTTGAGCAGCACCGCCTCATCAAGGTAGGGCCACTCCTCGTAGACGCCATTGTTTTCTCCGAAGACTGGCCCCGGCCGCCGGGTGCCATGGGAGCGGGGCTGGGAGACAGCCACGGCGGCGACATCAGCAATGGGGTGCATTTGGACTTGCAGATGTGGTCTGGTTCTGGCCAGCACTGGCGCCACATCCGCCAGTGCCAGGGCGCCAGATTTGGGAGGCCGCACAGCGCCGCGTCCCGGGAGCACGGCTCCAGAGGTGAGTACTGCATGGGTTACGCGCTGGCCCTGGTCTGTGGTGGCTCGCAGAGGGAGGCCAGTTTTTGCTGTCGCCTGACACTGTCGCGTGACCTTCCAGGATTTCCCGGGGCGCATCGTTCACAACTGCCACCACTCCAACACTCAGGTCCTGGGCTGACGGCGGCGGGCTGCAGATCGATGGCCAGGGCAGCTGAGGGTCCCTGTGAGGCACTCAGCCCCAGGATGATGCACTGATGCCGCAGTTTCAGAAGGATCACGGCTATTGCAGCCACAGGCGCAGGCAACGAACTGATCCGTTCATGCGCCACGTCCTGACCTTCTCGCTGGCCTGCTGCTGGCTGGTAGCTCCGGCGATGGCGGCTGAATTGGAGGCGTGTCGGAACCTGCTGGATCAACGCAATGCCCTGGCCGAGCAGGCAATGAAGGCCGAAATCGCCCTGGTTCGAACCATCCGTGAACGAATCTGCCCGGTCCTCAGCCAGCAGGCCGATGGGGCCAATGCCAACGGTCGCAACGAGCTGACCATTGACTACCAGGCCCTGATCGAGTGCCGCCACAAGACGGAAGAACAGCTGCTGCGCAGCCAGCGGGTTCTCTACATCAACCGCCAGCAGTTCAGGTTCTATACGGCGGCTGGAGCCAAGCTGGCCCGGCAAGCCGATGGGCTGATGCAGCCGTTGCGGGATCGGGAGTGCCCCCAGCTGCGTTGATCAACACCCGGCGGGCACCAGGCGCCGCCCAGACCCTTGACCCTGAAGTGACTACAGGCTGTTTGATGGGGTCTGGATGACAAGACCATGGCGGAACCTTGCTGCGACAGCGGAACCAGCGAGCAGAAGGCCCGAGCCACCACGGAGCCGCAGCCGGCTAGTGCCAATGAAGCGCTGTTTCGGATCAGCGCGATGGATTGCGCCACCGAGGAAGGCGAAATCCGCCATGCCCTCGCAGGTGTCGACGGCATCCGCGGCCTGAGGTTCCTGCTGGCCGAGCGCGTTCTGGCGATCGATGCCGAAGCGGCCGCGCTCAACTCCGCCCTTGCTGCAATCCGCCGGCTGGGATTCAACCCGGAGCCGATCAGCCCCGATCAGCGGCCATCCGCCGCCCAAACCCGCGCTGAACGGCGCCGCGAACGTCTACGCCTAGCGGGCTCCCTGGCGCTGGCGCTCACGGCGGAGCTGCTGCATCTGGTCGTTCCCGTCTACCCGGGGCATGAGTTGGTGGAGATCGGGATCGCCATCGCCGCGATCGCCCTGGCGGGCTTCTCCGTGTTTCGAAAGGGCCTCGCGTCCCTGCGCCAGGGCCGGCTCAACATCAATGCGCTGATGAGCGTGGCTGTCACGGGCGCCTTCCTGATCGGCCGCTTCCCAGAAGCCGCCATGGTGATGGCGCTCTATGCCGTGGCAGAGGCGATCGAAGCGCGGGCGGTGGAGCGGGCC
This sequence comes from Cyanobium sp. L1E-Cus, assembly GCF_024345755.1. NCBI lineage: Bacteria > Bacillati > Cyanobacteriota > Cyanophyceae > Synechococcales > Prochlorococcaceae > Cyanobium > Cyanobium sp. L1E-Cus. The sequence goes on from NZ_JAGQBS010000004.1 coordinate 85,814, forward strand.
CGCCAGGCGATCACGAGCCTGATGGCGATGGCCCCCGATGAGGCGGAGATCCGCCAAAGCGACGGCCGCTGGCAACGCTTGGCCGCCCGTGCTGCTGCCATCGGAGATGTGGTGAGGGTCCGTCCTGGCGAGCGACTGCCGCTTGATGGCACTGTGCTTTCCGGCGTGAGCGCGATCGATCAAGCCCCGATCACCGGCGAAAGCTTGCCGGTCGACAAAGGCCCAGGCGATGCGGTGTTTGCGGGCACGATCAACCAGGGCGGAGCCCTCGAGATCCAGGTAACGGCGCCCGCCTCGCTCAGCACCCTGGCGCGCATCATCCAGGCCGTGGAGGAAGCCCAGGCCTCCCGCGCCCCAATCCAGCGCTTCGTGGATCGCTTTGCGGCCCGCTACACCCCGGCGGTGTTCGTGGTGGCCCTGGCCGTTGCCTTGCTGGCGCCACCCTTGCTGGGCTTCACCCCACTACAGGCGACCTACAAGGCCCTGGTGCTGCTGGTGATCGCCTGCCCCTGCGCGCTGGTGATCGCCACCCCAGTCACGGTGGTGAGCGGCCTGGCCACAGCCGCCCGTCGCGGCATCATCATCAAAGGTGGCCTTTACATCGAGGAGGCTCGCAAGATCAAGGTGTTGGCCCTCGACAAGACCGGCACGATCACCCTGGGCCAGCCCAAGTTGGTGGTCTTTTCCTCTCAGCAAGAAGCGTCAGACGTTGGCATCCTCAAACAGCTGACCAGCAGCCTGGCGGAGCGCTCCGACCACCCGGTGTCGCGGGCGATAGCTGCAGGCCTTAATGGCGAGCGGCTGGCTGTGGAGGGTTTCGAAGCACTGCCGGGGCGCGGGGTGCGTGGAGTGATCGCAGGGCGGCCGTTGATGCTGGCCAACCACCGCTGGATCGAAGAGCTGGGGCTCTGCTCCAGCGCACTGGAAGCTTCGATGCAGGTGCACGAGCGCCAGGGGCGCTCGCTCAGCCTGCTGGCGGATCAAAGCGGCGTGCTTGCCATGATCGCAGTCGCCGACACCGTTCGGCCCAACTCAGCAGCGGCCATGGAGTCCCTGCGGGCCCTGGGCGTCACGCCGGTGATGCTCACCGGTGACAACGCAGCCACCGCCGTTGCGATTGCGGCCATGGCCGGCATCGATGAGGTGAAGAGCAACCTGCTGCCCCAGGACAAGCTGGAAGCGGTGGCCGATCTGCAGGCCCGCTATGGATTCACGGCCATGGCTGGCGATGGCATCAACGATGCGCCAGCACTGGCCCAGGCGGACATCGGCTTTGCGATGGGGGCCGCAGGCACCCACATCGCTATCGAAGCCGCCGATGTGGTGATCATGAACGACGATCTGATGCGCATACCGGAAACGATCGCCCTCTCTCGCCGCACCTTCCGCATTCTGCGCCAGAACATTGCGCTGGCGCTGGGAATCAAGGCCATTTTTCTGGTGCTCACCGTGGCCGGGAATGCCACGATGTGGATGGCGGTCTTCGCAGACATGGGCACCAGCCTGATCGTGATCGCCAATGGACTTCGCCTGCTCCGCACCCCCACGCTTGGCAAGATCAAGGGCTGAGCCTGGCAGGAAACGATCAGATCTGAGCCTTGTCGATTCCAGCCGAACGGTTCAACTCCATAAGGATGCCACAGGTCTTCACCTCATCCGGTTGCTGACAAAGCCCTCTGAGCTGCCGCAGCTGATCCTGGAGTTTGTGCAATTCATCCACGCGGGCATCGACCTCGGCGATCTTCTCGTCCAGCAGGGCATTCACCGTCAGACAGCTTCCGGACGGTGTGTCGAGCGCCCCGATCAGGACGCGGACCTCCTCCAGGCTCATGTCAAGGCTGCGGCAGTAGCGGATGAAGCGCAACTGCTCCGCATGCCGCGGCGAATAGAGGCGATAGTTGCCATCCGTGCGCTGTGGCAGCGGCAGCAAGTGCTCGCGTTCGTAATAGCGGATGGTTTCGATCTTCACCCCGGTGGACCGTGCCAACTCGCCGATCTGCATGGATTCATCCCCTTGGGTTGGCAAGTCGGGCGGACAAGCCTCCCTGGCGCAACGCTAGGCCCTTGACCCTGAAGCCACTTCAGGCTTTTCAATGGCCGTATCTCAGCCGTTCTCTCCCCCTGTGAGCAGCGCTACGCGAACCAAGCCTCTCTCCAGCCGTCGGGTCGGCCAGGAGCCAGGCCGGCCCTGGGTGCGCCTCACCATGGCCGTGCTCGCCACGATCGGCATGATCGATACCGGCTCGATCACCGCCAAGCGCTGGGGTTGGATCGGCAGCCTGTCCTGTCCGGGCGGTAGCGATGGCTGCGACAAGGTGCTCGGCAGCGCCTGGGGCACGCTGCTGGGCCAGCCACTTTCACTCTTTGGGTTCCTGGCCTACGGCACGGTGCTCCTGCTGGCCCTGATGCCGTTGCTGCGAGGAGGTCTGCGGGCCCCTGCCTCGGAGGGCAATCGCTGGGCTCTGTTCTTCACCAGCAGCGGCATGGCCGTCTTCAGCCTGGTGCTGATGGGGCTCCTGGTCTTCGAGATCAAGGCCTTCTGCACCTTCTGTGTGGTGTCGGCCGCCCTCAGCCTGGCGCTGTTCCTGTTGAGTCTTGTTGGAGGTGGCTGGATCGACCGCAGCCAACTGATCTTTCGCGGAGTGATGACAGTCCTCCTTGTTGGTCTGCTGGGGCTGGGCTGGGCAGCATCGGCGGACCAGCCTGTCGCTCAAAGCGGACGGGCGGCTCCAGCTGTCATCAGCGCCAGTTCGCCGGCCAAGATTGCCCTGGCGGAGCATCTGAGCAGCGTCGGCGCCCGGGTGTTCACGGCGTACTGGTGCCCCCACTGCCATGACCAGAAGGAGGCCTTCGGCAAGGAGGCTGCCGCCAAGCTCCAGGTGATCGAATGCGCCGAAGACGGCGCCAACAGCCAGGCGCAGCTGTGCAAGCAGCAGGGGGTTCAGGGCTATCCCAGCTGGCAGATCAAGGGCGTCGTGGATTCGGGCGTCAAGCCACTGAACACCCTCGCTGATCTCAGTGGCTACACCGGTCCGCGTGACTTCTGAGCAGGCCGTGATCCCTTCCCCAGGGCGGGGTCAAGCCAGCCATGCCCCAGCAGGATCGCAGCCACCCTCGCCTTAGCCTCCAGCTCCGCTGGCGTCGCTTCATGCCTGATGCACCGATCGGCACCGCCTCTCGCATCGACACGCAGGCCGTGGAGGTACCCGCCGGCCTGGGCACCCTGCGCACCTTTCTGCGGGTGCTCGGCCCCGGCTATCTGGTGGCCGTGGGTTACATGGATCCCGGCAACTGGGCCACGGATCTGGCGGCCGGTTCCCAGTTCGGGTACCGCCTGCTGTGGGTGATCGGGCTATCCAGCCTGATGGCGATGGTGCTCCAGTCACTCTGCTGCCGGCTGGGCATCGCCACGCGAATGGATCTGGCCCAGGCCTGCAGCCAGCTCCTACCGCGGTTCTGCCGGATTCCCCTGTGGCTGCTGGCCGAGGTGGCGATCATTGCCTGTGACCTGGCCGAGCTGGTGGGTAGCGCCATTGCCCTGCAGCTGCTTTTCGGTCTTCCCTTGCCCTGGGGGGTGGGCCTGACCGCCGCCGACACCCTGTTGCTGCTGGCGCTGCAGCGCTTCGGGATCCGCCGACTGGAGGCCCTTGTGATCGCCCTGGTCGCCCTGGTCGGGGGTTGCTTCGCGGTGGAGATGTTCCTGCTGCAGCCCAACTGGGGCCAGGTGGGCCAGGGCTTTCTTCCCCAGGCCGCCAGCCTCAGGGACGGGCAGCAGCTGTTTCTGGCCGCCGGCATTCTCGGGGCCACGGTGATGCCCCACAACCTCTATCTGCACTCCTCGCTGGTGCAAACCCGGCGGTGGATCGGCGGGGTGAGGGCTCAGCGCAGGGCCCTGGCTTTCAGCACCTGGGACACCCTGATCGCCCTCAGCCTGGCCTTTCTGATCAATGTCTCAATCTTGGTGCTGGCCGCCGGCAGCTTCTACGGACGGCTACCGCAGCCGGTCACGGACCTCAGCGAGGCCTACCGGTTGCTGACGCCGATGCTGGGCACGTCGCTCGCCAGCGTGCTGTTCGGCGTGGCCCTGCTGGCGGCGGGCCAGAGCTCCACCCTCACCGCCACCATGGCCGGCCAGATCGTGATGGAGGGGTTCCTGCAGATCCGGCTGCCGGACTGGAAACGGCGGCTGCTCACCCGAGGCCTGGCCCTGATCCCGGCGATGGCCACGGTGATCCTGTTCGGCGAGCGGGCCACCACGAATCTGCTGGTGCTGAGCCAGGTGGTGCTGTCGCTGCAGTTGCCCTTCGCGGTGATCCCGCTGGTGTGGTTCTGCGGGCGGCGCGGTCTGATGGGCGAGCTCAGAGCGCCGCTCTGGCTTCAGGCAGCAGGCTGGCTGTGCGCCAGCGTGATTGTGATGATCAACCTCTCCTTGCTCAGCGCGGTGCTGCGGGGCGGCTGAACTGTTGACAGCCGCCTCTGCGTGGACCCATGACGAGCAAAAACCACTGGGAGTCGATCTACGCATCCAAGGCCCCTGAGTCGTTGAGCTGGTATCAAGCCCATGCCGATGACTCACTCCGGCTGCTTCAGGCTGCCGGCCTACCACTGGATGCGGCGATCATCGATGTGGGCGGGGGTGCCTCCACGCTTGTGGATGACCTCCTGAACCTTGGCTATCAACGGATCACGGTTCTGGACCTTTCCAGCGCAGCACTGGCCGTGACCAGAGAGCGGCTTGGCGCACGCGCCGCTGCGGTGCAGTGGCTGGAGGCCGACATCCTCACGGCCACCCTGCCCGACCATGCCTATGACGTCTGGCATGACCGGGCGGTGTTTCATTTCCTCACCAGCCCCGTCGATCAGCAGGCCTATGTCCGGGCCGTGCTGCGGGCGCTCAAGCCTGGTGGCACTGTGCTCCTGGCAACCTTTGCAGAAGATGGCCCCGCCACTTGCAGTGGCTTGCCTGTGGTGCGGTACAGCCCTGAGAGGCTCCAGGAAACTTTGGGGACAGCATTCCGTTTGCTCGATCATGGGTGGTTGCGCCATCGCACACCAGGCGGCGCGGAGCAACACTTTCTGTCCTGTCGGTTCCAACGGACTTCCCCATCGTTTGCATAGGAGCCTGTCCGGTTGCTGTGGTGATCCTGATGACCTCCCAGACGCGAGAACAGCGCCGCGGCTGGTTGGCGGGCCTGCTTGCTGCCGCCCTGTTCGGCTCCAGCGCTCCGCTGATCGGCAGCTTGAGCCACGGGCCCTCCCCCGTGCTCGTGGCGGGTCTGCTGTACGCCGGTGCGGCATTGGTGCTGTTGCCCCTGGCAGTGGCCGAGGCCCCGACCAGCCGTCACGCTCCGATCCAGCGGCAGGATCTCCCCCTGTTGGGGCTGATCACCCTGCTGGGCGGCATCGCCGGACCGATCGCCCTGGTCAAGGGCCTGGCGCTGCTCACCCCGGGGGCCTCGGCGCTGCTCCTCAACCTGGAGGCGGTGTTCACGGTGCTGATCGCCGTTGGGGTCGGAAAGGAGCATCTCGGCCGTGACGGCTGGGCGGCGGCCGCCCTGACGCTCACCGGAGCCCTGGTGCTCTCGGCGGGTCCGCTGGACGGCAGCCAATGGCAGGGCGTGCTGTGGATCGCCCTGGCATGCCTGTGCTGGGGCATCGACAACAACCTCTCCCAGCGGCTCAGCCTGCGCAACCCCCTGCAGATCTCCGCCGCCAAGGCCCTCGGGGCGGCCCTGCCGATGCTGGCCGTGGCCCAGCTGCAGGGGCACCCGGTTCCGTTCGTCTGGATGAGTGCCGCCCTGCTCGGCATCGGCAGCCTCGGCTATGGCGTGTCGATCTGGCTCGACATGGTGGCCCTGGCCTCCCTTGGCGCCGCCAGGGAAGCCGTGGTCTTCTCCACCGCTCCCTTCCTTGGCGCTCTAGTGGCGGTGGCTCTGCTGGGTTCACCGCTCAGTCCATCGCTGCTGCTGGCGGCGGCCGCCATGGCGCTCAGCACAGGCTTGCTGCTGCGATCCAGCCATGGCCACTGGCATCGCCATGCCGAACTCGATCACCAGCACCGTCACTTCCACGCCCCTGTAGACGGCGACGCGCACCACCTTCATTCCCACCGTCCGGAGGATCTCGCGGACCTCGAGCCTGGCCAGCCCTTCTGGCACAGCCATCGCCACCGCCATGACCCGCTGGCCCACGAGCACCCCCACGTCAGCGACGTTCACCACCGCCATCAGCACTGACCTGTCCGCTCTGCGTACGCCACAGATCCAGATCAATGGCCAGATCTGGGCTGATCAGCTCCAGCCGCTGGCCGGTACGATCCCAGCCGGTCGGGCGAAAGCGAAGCACCTGGCTGCCTTAGCTCAGCCAGTCCTCTTTGGGGGAGTGCGGCGGCCGCCGGCTTGCAGCAGCTGTCAGACCCCTTCCGGCGCACAGCTCCGCTGGCGAGCCATGTCGTCAGTCCACCCCTGGCAGCGGCTGGTGAGGTGCTCGCCATGGGCGATCAGCCCCTGGTGCAGCTGACAGGTGAGCACCGGGATGCAGTTCACCCCTACGTGGTGTCTGAACCAGTGGCATGTCATGCAGACCTTGCGACTGCGGGTCTTGAGCAGGACGGCCTCGTCGAGGTAGGGCCACTCCTCGATCGGGGTATCGAGCCGGGCATTCAGTGCTGCGGGCCGGGGGAGAGGAGCACCCATGAATCATGGCCAATGCGTACGCTTGTACTAGCACGGTTGGCGGTGGGCTGCGCCAAGGCGACAATGCGGCTATGGGCTCCACCGCCATCCACAGAGTGATCTTTGTTTGCCGGCAAAACTCCCGGCGATCACAGATGGCCCATGGCCTGCTGGAGGCCCGCGAGTCCTCCGGTCTCGAAGTTTTCAGCGCAGGTCTTGATGGTGCTGGTGGTCTGGCAGAAGAAGCCATCACAGTGATGGAGGAGCAGGGCATCGACCTGCTCGGCCAAAGCTCCAATTCCCTGCGGGAGTATTTGCCCGAGCTGTTCAGTGCCCATAGCTTGATCGCCTGTTCCCTCGTCAGTTCCCTGCGCTTCTTGAGCAGCGGCGGCTCCCCGCCGGTCATGACCTCCCCGAAAGTCACCTCCAAGCTCTGGCTCCAGCTGTCGTAGCGCCGCGGCTGGAAATGGAGCACCTGGCAGCCATCGCTGAGCCAGCCTTCCAGGGGTGAGAGAGGGGGTCGCTGCCGATCACCGACGTGCATGGGCGGCTCAGGCCACCTCCGGCGCCCAGCCCTTCTGGCGCACCAGGTCATCAGTCCAACCCTGGCAGCGGCTGGTGAGGTGCTCGCCGTGGGCGATCAGCCCCTGTTGCAGTTGGCAGGTGAGCACCGGGATGCAATTCACCCCGGCGTGGTGCCGAAACCAGTGGCAGGTCATGCAGACCTTGCGGCTGCGGGTCTTGAGCAGCACCGCCTCATCGAGGTAGGGCCACTCCTCGATCGGGAGATCGAGCCGGGTATTCAGTGCTGCGGGTCGGGGGAGAGGGGCACCCATAAATCACGGCCAATACGTACGCTTGTACTAGCACAGTTGAAGGGGCTTGGGTGACGCGGGCCTCGGTGCTGGATACCGTTTGGACAGAGGAGAGGTGCCGTTGGTCCGCGAACTTGTTCTGGCCATCGGCATCCCCCTGGTCCTGCTGCTGCTGGCGGTGCTGGCGATGGAGCAGTGGCGTGATTAGCTGCCGGCCTGGTTGCAGCGGTTGGCCGAGCGCCCTTCCTGGCTCTGGAACACCGGCATCGGGCTGATCATTGGTCTGTCGCTTATGCGCTGGCTTCTGCAGCGCTGAGGCTGGATCTGGCTAGGTTCAAGGAATAACGAGGAACCGGCGGTGTCGTACAGGATCCGTTTACTGGAGACAGAGGAGGGCTGGTCGGTGAGTTGCCTGGATCTGCCTGGCTGCCACTCCCAGGGCGAGACCAGGGAAGAAGCTCTTGCCAGCATCCGTGAGGCCATCGGTCTTTGGCTTGAAGTGGAGGCAGAAGAAGCCGGTATCAAGCAGGTGGAGACGCTTGAGCTGGCGATCTGAATGCCTCGCTTGCCCGGCATCAGCCAAAAGGATGCGGTTCGTGTGTTCCAGAAGCTGGGCTACCGCATTGTGCGGGAGTCCGGCCACTTGATTTTGAGCAATGGAGAACGACGGCTGGTGATCCCTCGCCATGACCCGATCAACGCCATCACCATGGGGGCCATTGCCCGTGATGCCGGCTTAACTCCCCAGCAGTTCCGCGAGCTGCTCTGAAGGTAGGCAGCCCTATCTCGACCAGGAGAGGACACCGGCATCAAGCAACCGCTTGGTGTGGTTCTGCAGGGCGCACCTATCGGTGCGAAACAAGAAACGCCTCAATCCATTCGTGATGGCGGCGCTGGCAGATCCGATCGGCGATAGGTGATGAGGCCCTTCAGCGGACGGCGGCTGTGCCCAGATTTGATTCAGTGCGGTGCTCCAGTCGCTCAGCGAGCCAGACTTTGATGATCGACTGCCGTGTCACGCCAAGACGGGTGGCCTCACGATCGAGCTGCTCGACCATCCAGAGGGGAAAATCCACATTGACGCGCTTCTGCTGCAGGCGGGGCCGCGTAGCGGCGTCGAGATCAAGTGCGCCGAGCACGGCGTCACCAGCGTCGAAGCGACGATCGAATTCAGAACTGTTCATAGAGCTGGACCTCTTCCAGGCGGGAGCGACGGACAGAAATGAGACGGATGGCCTGGCTGCGATGGGTGATCACAGCTGACCAGTGCTTGCCATGGATCTGAGCAATGACGAGAAACCGCGGCTCATCTGTGGTGCGGGCTGGGATTTCCAGCAGGTCGGGATCGTTCCACAGAGCCTGGGCATCGACGAAGTCGATGCCGTGCTTCGCCTGGTTGGCCTTGCTCTTGAGCGGGTCGAACTCAAAGTCCATAGAGTTCAAAATCTATACCTTTTTGGCGCAGAAGACGTGCGTCGCTTCTGCTGCTTCCAATTCAGGTGGCCAGCTGCTGGTGCTGCTCTGCTGAGCGCACCTATCGGTGCTGATTTGCAGAGCGCACCTATCGGTGCGACACCAGAAAAGTCTCGATCCAGTCATGGTGCCGCCGCTGGCAGATCCGATCGGCAATAGAAGCAGCCTCCCCCGGCACCTGGAACCGCTTGCGGAAGGCCTTGGTAAACCCCTCCAGAGCAGGGCGGGGCAATCCCCGAACGGTGGCGAGGATCTGCTGGATTGTGCCTGGATCGAGCGGGTCAAGGCTTGGATCTAACTTTCGCTGAGCAGTCGATTTGGACTCGCGCCTGGGCGCCACTTCTGCTGGCCTGCTGCTGGGGTTAGCGCTTGGCACCGGCGTAGGTGCTGCAGAGCTGGTGACCTCACGTTGCTGCTTGTCGTAGAGCGCCAGACCAAAGGGATTACCAAAGGTCATCAGCGCTCTTTTCATCGCATCGGTCTCGGCTTCCTTGATGGCGGACTCATGGGCCTGGCCCAGGTCGGCGTCGATGCCGTGGCCGGCGCCGCTGCCTTCTCGGATCACCTCCCCGACGCGGATGCGAACGCGGGCGGTGTAGGTGACACCCCAGCCGGCTCGGTTGCTGCTGCCCAGGGTGCGCTCGCGTTCGGCGACGCACTGCACGGCGATGGTTTCGCGCTGCCAGCCGTCAAAGCCAAAGATGCGGTTGGCCTCGGCAATCGCTTGCCACCCCTCCAGGTATGCCAGGGAGCGGCCGGCCTGGCTGCGGGTTTGGACCTTGGCGCGATCGAGAGGAGCTGAAAGGGCAGCGATCTGCTCGGTGGAGAAGACAGCGGTGGGCATGGGAATGCTGCGATGTGAGAGGTGATTTGGGTGGAAGGGGTATGGGCCCGCCACTGCAGCGGCCCATGTCGCGGGGGGGCTCTGCCCCCCCTCAGTGGATGCGCCAGGAGCGGCGGGAGAGGAGCTGGGCCCCAGCGATCTGTTGGCCGGCCTTGAGGGCCTCCTTGATGGCGTTTTTGTCCGGCTTGCTTGTGGTGGAGAAGGTGAGCCACTCGGCATCGAGGGCCAGCTCGTCGTCGATCACCACGGCCTGGGACTTGCGGGAGGTGAGCTCGTGATCGGGGAAGGAGAAACGCGTAGCGGCCGGCTGCAGCTGGGTGAGGACAAAGATCAGCGATTCCTCCAGCGCATCGGCCCGGCCGGCATCACTCCGGGCCAGATCGGCGAGCCGCTTGGCCTGCTGGCTGCGGTAGGTGGCCTGACCGCGCAGATGCTCGATCACCCAGCAGGTGGCATCGGCTTTGGCGGCGAGGGCCTGCTTATTGCCCTCTTCTGCCAGCAGGGCGGCCTCCAGCTCGGCGAGGGCCAGGGCCCGCTGCTCGGGGTCTTCGGTTTCCAGTTGCTCGGCTAGCTGGGAGATAGCGGTGGTGAGCTCCTGGGCCTCGCTGCCCAGCTGCCACAGGGAACCGGAGCGCTGGAGGGAGCAGGCTGGGCCTGATGCCGAGGGGGCTTCCGCTGAAACAGCGCTGACAGCGGCGGGAATGGGGGTGAGTACGGCCATGACGGTGAGAGGGGATGAATGGGACGGAGAGCGCCAGCAGGCGCAGAAGGCTTCAGGAGTGGGCGGCGGCGGGGATAGCCAGCGGCCCGGCCAATGCACGGACCTCAGCCACGGAGATCGGCACCGGAGAGCGCGAGGCCATGCGCCTGGCTTGCTGCACCAGCGAGGCGGTGCCGGTGCCGCCCGGGAAGGCCACTACCAGCACCGAGGCCTGATAGCCAGGAGAGCTGTGGGCCTCGGCCCGGGCAATGGCCTGCTCGAGTAGCTCCCGATTACGGATTGGCCCAGCGGCCCGGCCGTGGAGCTGCCATTGAGCTGGCAAAACCAGGGCTGACCAACCCAGCTGCTGGGCAGCCCGGCCGATGGCGGCATCAGCGCCGCGGGCGCCGCCGTGAAGCAGCAGATGCACCGGCCGGCCGCGAGTGCGGGCCAGAAGCTCAGCGGCGATCCGCTGATGGGACCATGCCAGATCACGACCGCCCCCGGCAGCGATCACAAGCGAATGGGACGGGGCTATTGCGGGCCCACAAGGAATACAAAGATCCATAAATCAGCTGCCAGAGGTGACAACTAATCGGGGCAACATACCGCAAATAAAAGAGCGGCAGTGCTGGCGAGATCAGGGAATTGGATTACCGCAGGCGATGGACTAGGGGCCTTTGGCGCAGCCCTTATTCTAGCAGTACAACTGCACTTATAAACCGGTAGAACCACTGCAGTGCAACTGATCTGCACAGGGAAAGCCCATGCCCAGCAGCCTCGGCTTACTAAGAACTAAGGCCACCAGATCCGATCAAAATTGACCAGTGCCCGCGCAGCCGCGCGAGCAAAGCCGGGCCCCCACTCCAGCCAGCCACCGGCAGCTGGCCGCTAAGCCACCGCAGCCGCGGGAGAGATGCCGGGCCCTATTACCCCAGCACAGAGCATCCGCGGGCGGCGGCGGCTGTCTGACGTCAGCCACAGCTCAGCTGTGGCAAGTTCACGGCAGCCGCCGGCGACCGCAGCGCTGCTGTGTTCTCTAGCGCTAGCTCCATTCTTTTCAGCGTTGCCGGGCTATTCCCTAACAGCCCTGCCTTGCTCCCGCTTTGCGTCGTCCTGCAGCGCAACCCACTAGGTGCCAGTGCTTGATCTGGCGCACCTTGGTGTGCGTGGATGGACATTCTTGGGTAGCCGCGCCGCAAGGTGGGGCCAGCAAAGCCAATGACGCCTGAGCTCGCTAACTGCGTACTTGAGGGATTGCTGCTGCTCCATGAGGAGCTGTCGCAGGACCCTGAGTCGCCTTGGTACGTAGGCACACCAGATCAGACCCAGGTGCTGCATGACGAGCTCTGGATCTTGGCCGGAGAGCTCTACCCCCGCTCCAGCGCTGCCTTGGTAGATGCCTGGTACCGGGCTGGTCGCTCTGCGTTATTGCCGGTGAACTGCACCGGCGAGCTTTTCAGCAGCCGGCACCTCCAGCTGGTGGGTTGATTCGCACTGCTACTGCTTGCTGCTCTCTGTCAAAGGTGCAGAGGAGTTCAGCTAGCAGGCGGCCTGCCAACCCTCGTCAGCGCTGCACCGCCCAGCAGCGCCAGCAGCAGGTTGAGGGTGGAATCAAGACCCATCTGCAATTTCTCAAGCGTGCCTGGGCATACCTGACCAACTGGCCGGCCCGCCAATGCCCGCTGACCGCAGACCCCAGCAGCAAGGGAATAGATCAAAAGCTGGGTGCAGATCACAACCGCCAGGGTCTTAAAGACAAAGCGCTCACGATCAAAGGGAGGCTTGCCGCCCCTCTGGGCAGGTGGCTGCAAGGGCGGCAGCTCATCGCTCATGGACCTGCTCGGTGCCTTTGCCCTCTCCCTGCTCAGGGATGGCAGGTCAGAAGCCAGCCGGTGCCTTTGCCATCTGCTTCCCAACGGGGCTGCCAGTTCTTCCAGCTGTAGTGCTGGCCTGCGCCGTTGGTGTTGGCGGTGTAACCACCAGCGACTAGATCAGCTTCTCCATTGGGGTCGTTGTGAATGGCGACCGCCTCGGTGAAACCGATCACCACACTCCAATGGCCACCGCCTGATGGAGCAGATACAGAACCGTGATGCAGCCAGCCCACGGCCACGGGCCGTCCCAGGTTGATCTGCTGCTCCAGTGCTGCTCGATCTCCATTGGTCGCAAAGTTGGCGGTTAGCCCCAGTGAGCGAAGCGCTGAGAGCTGGGCTTCTGCACTTGTGCTGTCGCCGTACTTGGCGCGGATGGCGTTGTATTCATCGTCAGAGCCGACCTTGCCCCAATAGCGGGCGAGCATGGCGCAGCTACTGGAGAAGCACTCGCGGTAGCCGGTGCCTGAGGCGTTGTCGTTCTGGTTCTCCCAGGCCACCGGCAGGGGATTGGCATGGCCTGATGCCTCTGGAGCCGGGGGTGTCGATGAGAAGCTCTGCCGCCAGGGCGCGGCCTCGGTGAGGATCGCTGGGTCTGCAGCAATCACGGCGAGCCGCAACTGCTCGATGCCCTCAAGTTGCTGGGGCTGGGCTTTCCAGGCGTTCCAGAACTGCTGCCAGCGCTCAGCTGTGAACGGTGCCTGGGCAGCAGGAGAGGTTGTGGTCATGGCAGCAGGGCAGTCCTTTGCTGTTGCCGTAGTGCCTCATCTCCAGCTGATGCCGCTCGGCAATAGCCCCTGACCTCCCCGGGGCGCTGCCCCCTGTGCCATGGGCCTCACCTTGATCGAGGCAGCTAAATACGAGAACAGGCTTGAGCATCTAGCTGTGCTCAAGACGTTTTCAGAGGGCGAACTGCTCGCCCAGCTGCCGTTCATGAATATTGCCGGCAGCGGCCTGTTTTATTCCGCTGAACAGGAGCTGCCATCTGTTGGCTTTCGCGCTGTCAACGAGGGCTACACCCAGAGCTATGGCGTGGTGGACCAGCGCGCAGAAGCGGTGCACCTATTTGGCGGTGACGTGGATGTGGATCGCTCGATTGTTGACCTGATGGGCCCTGAGGCTCGTGCCAGCCAGATCGAGATGAAGGTGCGCTCCATGCGGCTGACCTTGGAAGCAACAGTGATCAATGGCGATAGCAGCGCCAACCCCAGGGCATTTGACGGGCTCAGTAAGCGTCTGCAGCCAGGCGATGCGATGGCAATCGACAACGCAGGCAGTGGGAGTGGCGGTGGCGGCAGTAGCAGCAGTGGGAGTGGCAGCACTGCTCCTGGTGCACCGCTTGATTTTGATCGCCTCGATGAGTTGATCGATTCGGTGAATGCCTATGGCGGCAGCAAGGTGCTGGTGATGAGCAAGGCAATGCGCCGCCAGCTCAATGCCATGGCCCGCGCTTCCATTGGTGGTGGGGTGTATCAGACCAGCACCAACTCCTTTGGGATGACGGTGCACCGCTACCAGGACTGCGAGCTCGTCACGGTTGACCGCGATGCCCAGGGCATTGAGGTGATGGGTTACGACGAGGCGGGTGGCACCAGCTCGATTTACTGCTGCACCTTTGGTGATCAAGGCGTCACTGGTTTGCAGGGCCCTTTCCAGGGCCGCTATGGCATTTCGGTGCGGGACCTGGGCGAGGTACCTGATGCCCCGGTGTTTCGCACCCGCGTCGATTGGTACGTGGGCTTTGCCGTGCTGCAAAGCCGCGCTGCTGGCCGCCTCTTCAACATCACACCTGCTAACTGAGCCATGAACGGCAATCCCTTGCTTGATGCGGAGACCACCCTGGTGGGCTGGACCAACCGCAGCGCCATACGCAATTTGGAGCGCACCTTCCTCTCTGGAGAAGAGGTGCTGCTTACAACCAAGCTCGATGCGGCATCACGCTTCTCAGTAGTAGCAAGTAACCCAGGCTCTGCTGCTGCTGTTGAAATTCAGGTGTCCTTTGCCCCTGTGCTGCGTGATGGCACAACCGGTAGCTGGGTGGTTGCTACCACCGTTGCACTACCAGCAGAAGGCGGCCGGGTGGAGGCGTTCATCAGTGGACGTGACATCCAGCTCAATGCTGCTGATTTAGCCGATGTGGACCTGCCAGCGGTCTGCTTTGCCAAAGCAGAGGTGAGCCCCGAGACCCCAGAGGGGATGCACGTGGGACTGACCGCCACCATCCCCGCCTGAGCGCCATGACGACTCTTGTTCGCCATGACCTAAGTGATCCAGCCATTCCTGAGGGAATGGTGCGGATCAGTGCTGGAGCAGAGCACCGCTTTATATGGCCGGTGCACCTAGGCGGCTGGCAAAGCCTGGGCTGGCAGCTGCAAGAGGCTGCAGCAGAGCTACCCGTCGCACCAACTGTTGCGATCGATCTAACTGCTCCGCTCGCGCCAGAGCCAGAAGAAGTAGCTCAGCCACTGCCTGCTGTTGAACCAGAAGCATTGCCAGAAGCGCAATTGGAACCAGAGCCCGAACCAGCAGCAGAGCCCGAGCTAGTGCCAGTACCAGCGCCTGATTTTCAGGCCATGACCAAGGCGCAGATCCTTGAGCACTGCTACAGCGTCTATGGCGTCGAGCTTGATGGCAGCCAAACCAAGGCAGAGCTGGTGGAGCAGGCCACGGCACTGGCGCAGCAACCGGTTGAGCAGCCACTGCCTGATCTGCTGCTGGATGACCCCCTGATTTAACGAGGATCAGCAGATGACCATTGCCATGCGCACCAGCGTTGCGATCAGCAGTGGTGGCATCAGCGCGCAGCTGATCCGCCTGCTGCCACCTGCTGGCTGTCCTGGTGAGGCGGTGTGGGTGCCGTCCAATGAGGTGCAGCGCTGGGAGCAGCTGGGGTTTGGCCGTGCGCCGATCCCGGCGGCTGATCTGGAACTGAGCTGGCAGCCGGCTGGCCCGGAGTCGGGCGGGCTGATCCCGATCGAGCTACTACTCAACCCACGCACCACGCCCCCCAATGCGGTGACGGTGGACTGGGGTGATGGGGTGACGGAGACCCTGCCCTGGCCCGTTGGCGGCGATGGCAACGGCCGGCTGCGGCACGGCTACACCAGCCGCAGGGAATACACGATCACAGCAGAACTCACCGGCAGCGGTGTTACGGCAACGCTGCTGGTGAGCTTGGCGGGCTGTCCGATCTGGCAGCCCGAGGTCACCCCACCACCCGATGGAGGAGGCGGTGGAACAGCGCCTGGCTCTGTGCTGCCCTTGATCCCTGGTGCTGGCATTGCGGGCGCTGCTTACGACGGCAGCACAACCCAGCAGTGGAGCCTGACGCGATGGAGTGGCGGCAGCAGTGCTGGTGGTGTGCCGCCCAGCGATGGATCTAGCGCCTTGTTCCTTTGCGCTGATGGCACCTGGGCCATGCCGCCGGGCGGTAACGGCGGCACTCAGTGGTTTAACGGTGCTGGACCACCGCCGCCGACGATCAGTGGTGCTAACCCCGGTGACTACTACCTGGACAACCTCAGCGGCAACTTTTATGTGCTGGAGGGTTGATCGGCAATAGCGAGCAGGTCGCACCAAGCGGTGCGCGCGGCAACGTTGCAGCTGATTGATGCCCTGGAACCAGAGCTTGAACCTTGTTGGTCCAACCGGTCCTGCAGGTGCTGCTGGAGCAAGCGGAGAACCAGGTGCTGCTGGCCCGGCTGGAGAAAATGGACCTGCAGGTGAAATAGGCCCAGCAGGGCCGCAGGGTCCTGCTGGCCTGGCTGGCCCGGCTGGTGAAAGTGGCCCTGCAGGTGTGGCCGGCCTAGCTGGTGATGTGGGTCCTACTGGCATAGATGGCCCCCCTGGAGAGCCTGGCCCTGTTGGCCTTGATGGCCCCCCAGGGGCAGCTGGACCCCCTGGCGAACCGGGCCTTACTGGAGAAGCAGGACCAGCTGGCGCTGCCTGTAATACCGAGTTCCGCGTTGATGCAGGTGTGCCGCAGTACTACCTAGCTGCAGAAGGTCGCTGGGGAAACCTTGCTGTTTTGGCAGTGGCTTCTGCGCCCGCTATTGCAATGGCTGAGCTGGATCCAAACCTTGAGGCCCGCTCCCTTGATTCAGCCATAAGCCAAGACAGCGCCACCTCTGGCGCGGGCCAATGAGCTGGCTAGAAGCGCTCAACCTTGCCGGGCCGGCTGGTGCTGCTGGTGCACAAGGAGATGCAGGAGCACCAGGCCCTGCTGGACCACCTGGGGCAGCAGGGGCAGTTGGCGAGCCTGGTGCTGAGGGCCCTGTTGGCCTGCAGGGAGATCAAGGGCCCCTTGGCCCTCAAGGTCCTCAGGGCCCTCAAGGAGCGCCCGGCGTGCAAGGCAGCCAAGGCGCTCAAGGTCCACAGGGACCGCAAGGCCCTGCAGGCAATCCCGGTCCAGCAGGAGCGCAAGGCGTCATGGGGCCTACTGGTGCAGCGGGGCCGCAAGGCCCTGCAGCTACAAGTGATTTCCAGGTGCTTGCTGGCGTTCCCCATGCCTATATGGCAAATCAGGGGACCTGGGTGCCGCTTGGCATTGAGCCGCTTGCTCCTGTTGTTCCAGAGGTGGGCGCACCGATTGGCGGCGGTTACTTTGCTGGGTTGATTAGCCATACGGCAGATGGCAATCCCACCCATTACCTAATCGTCGCGCCGCGTGATGCGGGTGCTACTGGCGGCTCAAATACCGGCATGCCCGAGGTTTACCCGCAGGCTTATAACCCGACCTATAGGGACTATGGGCCAAGCGGTGGTTGCGGCAGCAGGCATGACGGCTGGGCGAACACCGAGTGGATGATCCAAAATGGTGTTCACCCTGCTGCCCAGTGGTGTGCGGCATTAAATATCAACGGCTACGACGACTGGTACATGCCAGCGCACTACGAGCTGGAGATTGCCTACTTCCATCTCAAGCCAACAGCAACGCCAAACGTAGCTGATCCCGCCTATGGAGATGGGATCAACCCATGCGCCGTGCCAAGGCGTGACTACCTATTCCCCCCATACGTGCCAGCCCAGTGCTTAAACCCTGCATTTCAGTGGGGAGGCGCGGAAGCATTTATACCAATTATTCACTGGACATCATCAGAGAGGGATACGCGCGATTGCTACGTGTTGAGTACCGATAGCGGCTTGTTCTCTTGGATGCCCAAGATATTTATTTCACCCGTGCGCGCCATGCGCAAGATCCCCTACGGGTCGCTCTAATCCAGCCCGCTTGCTGAACGCAGTTGCGGCTTGCTGTTAGCCACCCACCGGCTAGCGGTGCGATACGGCAATAGCTGCTGTAGACACACCGGGCTACTGGCCCGCTTGACCATGGCTTGGGTAGCAGGCGGCTCTCTTAAGGGTCCACAGGGTGAGCAAGGCATTCAGGGCGCCCAAGGGGTGCAGGGCCTTGCTGGCGCTGATGGCGCCCAAGGCGTCCAGGGACCACAAGGTGAGGCTGGTATCCAGGGTCCGATTGGCCCTGATGGTGTTCAAGGCCAGCAGGGCATCCAGGGTGCTGCGGGTTTGGGCATCACCTTTAAGGGCCAGGTGGCGACAGAAACCGAGCTGCCAGCTGATGCAGCCCAGGGCGATGCCTACATCGTGCAGGCCGATGACTCCTTTCAGGTATGGGATGCGGCCAGCAGCACCTGGGTGACTGGCGGCTCGATCCAGGGACCGCAGGGAATTGAGGGCCCTGCTGGCGTTGCTGGCGTTCAAGGAGAAATAGGCCCTGCTGGCGCTCAAGGCGTGGAAGGACCAGCCGGCGTGCAGGGCATGCGCGGTACGGGCTGGTTCAACGGCAGCGGCGCTCCGGCAGCTGACATCCCAGGTTCGATCCCTGGTGATCTGTATTTAGATAACGCCACGGGCGACGTGTACACCCTGAGCTGAGCGGTGGCCTGGTCGCTTGCTGCCAACCTGCAGGGCCCAGCTGGCCCGAGCGCTGTGTCGGCTGATGCCGGCAACAGCGCCAGGTTGGGCACTGACGCCAAGGTGTTTGTGCCCTCCTCCCTTTATGTCCTGCCCATCGCGACGGCCAAGGTGTTGGGCGGCATCAAGGTGGGTGCTGGGCTGAGCATGACGGCCGATGGCGTGCTCAGTGCTGCGATGGCAACCACCTACGTCAATAAGGCTGGTGATGTGATGAACGGCCCGCTGCGCTGGGCCAACAGCGGCGGCGTTTCAACCTTCAATGGCCGTGACGTTTACCTGTACTACGACGGGACCTTCCTTCGCTGCCAGCTGCCGTCAGCTAGATCGGCCTGGCGAATTGAGAACAGCAGCGGCCAGGTGACCTTTGGCTCTTGTCCTGCAGCAGCTAACCCGCCGGTTGCGGCCAGTGACCTGACCAATAAGGGCTATATCGACAAGCTCGTAAGCGCGCTTTTAGATGAGCTGCTGGCTCTCAAAGCAGAGGTGGCGGCCCTTAAGGCTGCGAGCTGAGGGCTTGCTACTGGCTTGTTGTGCTCTCAGCAGATCGCTCCTGCGCTCGCAACGCTCCGCCAAGGCATCAATGCGCCGCAATGTGCCTCAGGGAACCTGGCAGCAGGCACCAGTTCACGCGAGCTTGAACCCATCTCTGCTTTGAGTAGATGAGCTGGTCTGATCTGGAGCGGTTGGTGGCCGATGCAGAAACCAGTCCGGCGCTCCAGCAGGTCCTGCGCCAGTGCCATAGCCGCCAGGAGCTGCTACGCACCGCCCGCCAGCTGGGCTATCGGGTGACAAAAAGCGACCTGCTGAATGCCTGGCTGGAGCACCACAACGCAGCGGAAGTGCAAGGAGCGGATAAAGCCTCCAATTACTGAGCCCCAACGCTTCTGCAAGGACTGGCGTGCTCTAGTCAGCCCACTGCCTTAGCCAGCCCCAGAGCCCGCTCGAGCCACGCAGCGAGGCCGGGCGCGACAGCATGTAACGAAGTCGTTACACAGCTCTCATGACAGTCGGGGAAGTCTTTCTGGAGTCACTCTCCAGCGGTGTGATCACGGAACATGAAATCTCCTGGGTTGCCTCCCACCAAGGTGCTTTTGCCCGCCACGAGGAAGCCCTGGCGCTACGGCTGGGACGCTTGGTAGACGAGGGGCAGATCAACCTCGGCTGCCGCCTGCCAAGTCGTCTTGTCCAGCACAAGCTTGTGCTGAACGAGTGGATCGAACCGCTGGGCCGGCGCCGAGGCAGAGCGGCCGCTTGCGCCTGACACCGCAGCAGCTCCTATGACGCAAGACAAAACACTGCACTACTGGCAGAACATGCGCATCGCCATGGAGGCTGCCGGTGCAACCTCAAGTGCCATCTACAAACGAGCCTTGGCGATCACCCAGGGGCTTCCAGATCCCCTCGCTGCTCAGGATTCAGCTGAGGGGTAACTACTAGTCCCTTTCAGGGGCGGGGGCAGCACCTCCGGTGGCGGTCCTCCTTTCGCCTTGATCACCGGCAGAACTCCCACAACTCCAGTTCTCAAGCCTTGGGGGCGCTGGTGCTGTAGCGGCTCGGCGAACTTATGCCGCCTGTTGCTCATCGCCCACCGAAGGTGGATGGCCCACCAGCTCAGAAGACTCGCAAGCGGTGATCCAGCCACGTGGCAGCGGGTAGCGCTGAACCATCGCTGCGTATTCAGCTGATTGACGGTAGGTGGATTCCAAAAGCCGGTAGTCAAGGTCCTGCTGCATGGACTGCTGCTCACCTGAAACCAGCTCTGCTGCTAGCGCGAGATGCCTGCGGTCTGAATGATCAATTGTCATGGAGATCAAGCGGGCGCCAAGGACTGCGGCAAAGCGCTTTGCATCAACCCTGCTGGTGACGGCTGGCTGCTGCTGCTCCTGTCAGTGGGAGCAGACAGAAAGCGTCGCTAGTAGCCGAGCAGGCCAGAGCAGGGCGCCCCTTGCATCGCATGTTCATAACCTGTTACATTGCCTTTAACACTTCGTCACAATCATGACTGAGTCCGCTTCTCGCTTCGGGTTTGTCGCTTTCGCCGAAACCTGGAATGGCCGTCTGGCAATGCTTGGTTTTGTGATCGGTCTTGGCACCGAGCTGCTCACCGGCCAGGGCATCCTTTCCCAAATCGGTTTGGGTTGAACGTCATGGAAACCGATTACACCGCTGCAATCTCGGTCGTTGCTCTGATCACCGTTGTGCTCTCGGCAATGACGATCTACGTGCTGAGCCGTCCTACGGACCTGGCTAAGAGGGTTTGATGATTTCCGCAATCACCATCGTTCTTATCGGTGCCTGGATTGTTGGTGCTCTCAACCAGCCGGATCTTGCTGATTGAGCCCCTAGCTCTTGCTATTTCAGCTTCCAAGCAACTGTTCCGCCACCAAAAGCCATGACAAACACTCCCGCCAACAACCAGCTGCTCGATACCAGCGCCGAACAGCTGACCCTCATGGAGCAGCTCAAGCAAGTTGAACTGTTTAACGGCCGCGCCGCCATGGTTGGCATCGTTACAGGCATCGTGGTGGAAGGCCTCACCGGCTTTGGCATCGCCCATCAAATCGGCCTAGGCGCCTTGGTTGATGGCTACGCCGCTTGCCGCACTCAGTTCCTGCCCTTCTGCTTCTGAGCTTCTGCAGGCCTTTTATTTTCTGACCCCTAGGTATTGCCTGGGTTTTTTTTGTTGGATGCCAATGGATTAACCGGCGGCCTCCAAGGCCGCCGGCTGGCCGACTAGACGGACCAGCGCAGGGGAGGCTCGAGCTCTTGAGGTGCTTCTTCCAGCTGGATTAGCCACCAGGCTGCTGGATAGGCGGGCTCGGGCTGTGGCTCCTGCCATTGACCGGAAACTTGTGCTTCTTCCCAAGCATCAAGGAGGGACTGCATGGTGGTGGAGAGCGGGAACATCGCTGTGATGCAAAGAACGCGCACCTGACACCCCGAGAAGCGGGGAAAACTGGAGAGCGGTTTTGCAGAGCCGATGGGCCCCTCCACCCAGCTGAGGTGCTGAATCGACGGAGACGGGTAGGCAAACGGAAGCCCGACCAGGCGGGAGCGGTGGAATCCCCTGGCTCGCTGTTCCCCCATAGGTTGTGCCCGGCTTGCCCGGATTGCACGGTTTATGTGCACGGTTTGCACGGTTTATGCCCGGCTTGCACGGTTTATTCAGCGGCTGCAAACGCCGCGGAACCCCGACCAAGCGGAAGCGGGTGGAGCAAGAAAGGCCACTGCTCTTATCCCTTTCCCCGCTCCCACTGCCCCTTAGTCCTGCCAGCAAGCCAGCACCCCAATAGAAAGGGGGCCGATGGCCCCCCTGACCGGCTCAGCAGACAGAGACGGTGACGCCGGGGAGGCCTTGAAATTTGCGTGCAAAGGCAAATGCTTTTTCAGCAGGGATTAGCCGCATCTTCTTGACCGGCTTACCGCGCCGCCCGAAGTGCTCAACGGTGCAGGGCACAGCGCCGCTCTTTTTGATACCGGGCGCATAGCGATGAACGATCAGCAGGCGGATATTGCAGACGGGGCCTTGTGGAGCTGCCATGGGAATTTTGGCGAGGAACCCCTAGGTCACGCCCCACGGCGCAGCAGCAGGCAAGGGTGGCGTAGCCACTTGCGTAGCCCTTTCCGTCTGCGAGCAAGTGAGGGCAACCTGCAAGGGGTGCTCGACGAATTACCAGCAGTGCCCCAAAGCCAACGGTGCTGGTTCTGTCCGCCTGCCGGTTGCTACGGCCGGGATCAACTAAAGCAAGAGGAGCTGAGTGCTGTCTCTACGCAGTAGGGGCGGGGTGATAAAGCCTCAAGGGATGCGGTCCTGCTGTCTGGGAAGAAAAGCACCTGGATTGCAGGCCCCCGCTGTCAGCCACGCATGAGTAACCAGCTGGGAAAGGGGCTGAAATGGCCTAAAAGGCGATGCTGCCCTTTTACCTCGCTGAAAATCGTTTAATCCAAAAGAGAATCAAGGTGGCGGCAGTGATCGGCCAGCTGCTCAAGTAAGCGAGCTATATGAACCCCATCGACTAGGGCATGGTGAGCTTGCACCGCAATCGGCAACATATCCTTGCCGTCCTGGCAGAAGCTGCGGCCGGTGCTGATCAAGGGAATTGACGCATAGGCCGGTATGTAGGGGTGCTGGATACCGGTGAAACTCAGCCACGGCAGGTGGGTAAGGAAGAAGCGATCGTCTAGCCCACCGCGGTAATCCTGATTGGGTTGTGCCTGAGCTGCTGCAATAGCGCTGCGGATACTTGCGTAGTCTTCTTGGAAGCAGCCGTTGTATTCAGCATCAGCAAAGCTGAAACTTTCATCCTCCAGCGCGACATTGATGGAGGGTTTGATGACAGGAAATTCCACCAGCACGTCATCGACAATGCGATGGCGAAAGCAGGTACTGTCATTAAGGGCCTTGCCAATCAGACAGCAGAGGGTGGTGTAAAAACGCAGCCTCCTTGATTCAATCGCTGTCGCGTAGCCACTGATGTCAATTGCGGTGCTGATCGAGAAAACGGGCAGGGGATGATTGCGAAAGCACTCGAATAGCCGCCGGCGAGGGTAGTGAGCCAGATCCACTGGCCGGCTGGCTTGTGCGGCTGGCTCTCCTACCGATTGTGCTGCTGTACTCATGCTGTTGCCCTCAGCTGATCGCCTCCATCCTGAGCTGGTCCTGACCGGTTGCAGGGCCATTAGCCCCCGGCGACCTCTAACTCCTCGGTGCATTCCATCTCTGGACAGATCGCATCAACCGCCTGCCGGGCTGCGCTGATCACCTGCAGCAACACCTTGGGGGATTGGCGCAGCACTGATATCCAGCTCTGGAGATAGGCGGCGTGATTGGTGAGCTCACAGCCGATCTGCAGCCGCTGCCCCAGCAGAACGCTGCCCAGCTCGGCCACAAGCTCTTCTCGGGCATAGCTGCTGGAGCCAAAGGCGCCGGATTGATCCCGCTTAAGCCGTGACTCGTGGCCGGTGGAGTGAATGGCCTCGTGGCCCCAGGTGGCATAGAGAGCTGCGGCCCCGTGGAAGCTTTCGCGCAGCGGCAGCTGGATGCGATCGGAGCTGGTGGAATAAAAAGCCCGCTCACCACCCCAGCTGGCTGGCACCGGCCAAGCAGAGAGAATTTGCTCGGCGCGGATGATCGGCTCAATCGCTGGCCGGGCTTCTAGGGCTGGCATCCGTGCCGCGATCAAGCCAGCCAAGGCATCACCCTCGAGATCGCAGGCATTGAATACCGGCACTGGCCTGTAACTAGCCCAGCTGTGCAGCACCTTCTCGCCATTAGACGCCTCCTTCTCGCTGGAGTGCAGCTGCGGCCGCAGGATGCGGACGGACTTTGAGCCTTTGCGGGGGAAGACGCCCAACTTCTTGGCCTCCCCAAAGCCGCACCAGAAGGGCAGATCGGCGCCACGCATGGCCATGCCGAGCTCCAAAAGGATTGGATTGCTGCCGCGGTAGGCACGGCCAGTGAGCAGATTGATGTGAACACCTCCGGTGTGGCAATCCCAGGGCTTGCGCCATGGCGTGCTGCCAGCTTCTAGGAGCTCGATGAGATCAAGAACCAGCGCTTCTTCTGGCGAGAGACCTGAGCTCTTGCGGCGTGACTTTGGTGCTGCGGCCATTGGACAGGGCGCAAAGGACTTGAAGTGACCGCGCCGGTGAGGGCAAGGGCGGCGTTAGCCGCTCGCGTAGCCCTTGCGCCACCTGCGCACACTGAAGTTCCCTGCGCGTACCAAACCCTTGTCCTCCAGGCTCTGTCGCACTGCTAGGTGCGCTCTGTAGATCTGCACCGATAGGTGCGCTCTGTAAACCAGCACCGCCAGGTGCACTTGGCGGGGAAAGAAATAAAGCAGGCCGCCTGTATGGCGGCCTGCATGAGTTCAGATAAGCGCCACCTCCCCAGGGAGCAGAACCCGGCGCTTCTGAGCTGCTGCCAATACCTCTTGGCGATAGAGCTCTTCTCCAGCGGCGCTGAGGGCTGAATCGATGGCATCGATTCGTGCCAGGCACTGAGCGATGGCAGGCAGCACCTCTTCTTCTAGGAGCGTGATTTCCTCTTCTCCATAGGGCTGCTCGCTCCAGGTGCGGCGCAGCGGCAGATCACGGCGCAGCAGCTGCTCGATGGAGCGCGAGGCGCGATCAAGCAGCAGGAAGGGATCTTCTTCTGGCCGGCAGAACTTGGACTGGGCGGAATAGGTGGCCATGGGATTCGGCGCCAGGTGTGGCGCAGCGATGGGACCGATCCCAGAGGCGTACTGACGGAGGAAGGAAGCACAATGGAGAGGACCCGAAGTAAGCCCCACCGGAAGCCGACCCAGCTAGGGCGAGCCTTCTGCGCAGGTCAGGTCAAGGCAGGAGCGATCAGATCTTTCGCAAACGCGGCTTATTCAGGTGATGCACCGCATGCACCACCACGCCAAATAGCCCTGAGCGATCAAAGACCTCCAGGTCCAAAGGAATTGCTGCCTCGCCTGGCCGCACCGGCTCAAGTAACCACTGCTCCCCCTGAAGCAGCAGCGGCCGCATCAAGAAGCTGCCCTGGTGGGCAACGACGACGACATGGCCGGAGCAGGGCTCCACACTGCGGTCGATCACCATCAGGTCACCGTCGTTGATCCCGTGCTGGCGCATGCCATTGCCACTGGCCCGCATGTAGAAGGTGCAGACCGGGTTGGGAATCAGGGCGGCATGGAGATCCAAGCCCTCACCCAATGAACCCGTGCAGCAGGGAACGGGCTCACCAATGGGCAGGTCGGCCAACATCAAACCAGGAGTGGCGGTAGTACAGCTGTTCTACTCCTTGTGAGGTGGGTCGGCTCAGCTGCCTGCCTCGGGCCAGGGAACCAGCTTCATATCCCCCACCTTGTTCCAGGTTTTGCATCTGGGATCCGCCAACCGGTAGATGGCGTTGCCGTCTGGCCCATCCTTGGTGACGACCAAGACCGGTGCACCAGGCCAGCCGATCCGCCAAAGCTGCTCACCACCTGCCAACACAATCAAATCGCCAGTGGCGGGGTGCTTGAGGTCTGGGGCCATCGCTGCACCGTAGAAACCCACAGGCGATTGGCTGCCAAGCCGCAGCGCAATTGGAAGGGCTCGCACGGGTTAGGGGCGCCTGGCTCCGCGCCAGGCGGCTGGGCACTAGGCCACCAACTGCTGCCGCAGAGCCTCAAGCGCTTTCTTCTGGGCCCGCTGCACCGACATGGCGCTGATTTGCAGCTGCTCTGCCGCCTGCCGGAGTGAGAGGCCCTCAAGGATGGTGAGCCGCAGAGCCGTGGCTTGAGCTGCAGGCAGCTGATCTACTAGCTGCTCCAGCGCCAGATCATCAGCGGGGCCGGCTGCTTCTTGCTCTGGGCTGGCCAGCTGATCGAGCAGGCACGGCTCGCCATCGCTGTGGCCATCAAGGCTGATATGACCCAGTGGGCACTGACCCTGCTCATGCAGCCGGCGTGGAATGCGCACTAGCCGCACCCGATCGCGCAGGTGATGCTGCAGGGCACCTGAGATGCAGCGGCGCAGATAGGGCTCTGCCGGCTCACCTGCTTTGCAGCGCAGCACTGAAAGAAGGAGGGCTTCTCTAGCTACCTGGATCAGATCCTCCCGCTCGACCAAAGGGAAGAAGCGGCGGGCTACAGCTGAAGCAACGGCATCAGCCAGGGAGAGGTGCTGGAGCACCAGGGCATCGCGGGCACGGAGGGCAGAGAGGGAAAGTGGGGCAGCCATCTGGGGACGGCAGAGAACCCCACCCCCAACGGCCAGCCGCAGGGATGTGACAAGGACGCCCCAACGGGGCGCATGGCCCGATCCTTGACGCAGCGCGAGGACTGGACGAGGGATTTAGGTGGGTGTTTGACGGCCTGATGGGAACCCAACACCACACACCTCATCTGGCTGCTGACCGGATCAGAGCAGAAGCCCCAGACTGGATTCATGGCGCTCAGCGTCGATGAGTAAAGCCATCGCCCTATGACTAACGGCGATCATTCGCCGCGGGGAGGAGGTCAACGTGGCCTTATGGCCTGAGATCAGCACCGTGAGCTGAAGAAACCCCGTGAAAACCCCTGCGCAAGAGGGGGAAACGCCCGATTCGTGGGCACTTTTATTGCAAGCAGCCTAAATCTAGATCAATTAAGCTTATACTGCCTACGAAAGACTCCGTGGCATGGACGTAATTCATATGCAGTTCAGACCTGCTAGTTCCTGCAAAACAAGCGGCTCCCGAGATTAACTTACGAGTTACGTATATCGCTTGTATACAGATCCTTTTTTTGAGATGCGGACCTCGTAACTTCCACCTCGCTCTCCCGTTCCCAGCACTCGGCTCGAACGGCTATTGCCCAGTTTCAGCTCTTCCAAGTCAAGTTCTACTTCTGCGTCCCTTGGTTGTTGCCACTTGCTACGAACCTCCTCTTGCATTTGCTCGATACGAGAAAGCCTCTCGTTGAGCTCTGCAATTCTGGCGACATCAACGGGACTAGAAAGTCTTGCTTCAACGATCACCCCTGAAGAGCTTAATATCTCAATCTTCTGCCCACAAAGAGCAGCATGAAGACCCCTCAGCCTCTCCTCTATCCTTTGAAGCTCAGCAAAATCTGTAGAGTGCACAGGGACCAACTTCATAGTAGGTTCTCGTTATTATGTCACAATCTAGAAAAAGTGCGTGGTTCGACTTTTCTGGCGCTATCTTGAGCCCACTTTTGCGCGGCTGAACATACGAAGATGGAGCGCCATATACCAATCCAGGCAAGAGGTGCAAGTCTAACCACCACCTGACAGAAAGGCTCTACGCAAATCGGCGTCTGGATCTGCAAATCTTAGATTCTCCATAATGTCTTGAGCCATGCATTAGATGCCTGCCCCTATTGTCTCAGCCGCTTAGCCAGAAGGGGTACGTATGAAAATATCTGCAGTTCACGCGCCAATTTACGCTGCTCCAAACATTAAATCGGTAGATCGACTATGTTGTCAAGTCTTTGGTCGGCGATGTTCGGGGGAAGCAAAGCCATCTATGATCGATAAATACTCAGACTAATCAGCTAATGCCGGGTATAGATCCTCTGACGTGCTCGGAAGATCAGCTGATCTCTCAGCCAAATACTCCGGGCGGAGAATCCCGGACAAGCCCATCACTACAGGTGGCTGGATCGGCTTGAGCTGCTGGGCTGTGGCTTCTAGAAAGGCCACCAGGATTGTGATCAGCAGGATGTAGTCGCGCAGGGCCTGGTCCAATGGAGCATGGGCTGTTGGCGGCTGGGCTGCTAGCACCGTCTCCAACGTCGCCCAGAGGGGATTAGCGCGGGCAATCACGTAGACCTCCGCTAATCGAGAGCTGTGCACGGGGTCGGAAAGGGAGGCTGATTCGGCCGAGTGGGCAAAGGCGTTGCGCAGCTTGCGGAGGGCATTCAGGGCCTTCTCCACGCCGGCATCAATCAAGCCCAGCCGCCGGGCCAGTACAACCTTGGCGCCGATGGAGCCAAGCGGGCGATCAGGCAAAAACAGGCCATCATTTTTGGCAGTTGCTGGTGCCAGCACCGCCTGCAGCAGATGCTCCAGGGCTGCATCTACGCGAGCCACCCCCACGAGCACCGCACCACGGCCACGCTCCTCGAGCATCTGCAGCGCGATGGTCTTAGCGGCCTGTGCTGCGACGAAATCAGGGGAGAGATGCGATTCCGGAGTGGCCATTCAACTGAGAGCAGCAGGCCTATCTTCGTCTTTCGCACGGGAAATAGCTACAAAGACGATGGGGCAGGCAACAGTGAGTTCGCTGCTGCGTTTCACGGCCATGCAACTTATTCAAATTGAATGGAACGACTGGAATTTCTTCTGCCCGGCATCCGGTAAACCTGTCTTTAAGCAGACGGGAGAGCCCAATGCCTCAACGGTGCGGGGCTTCTGGTGCCACGAGGTGCCGGACAAACCCAAACTGCTTTGCGAAGAGCTACAGGCCCAGTGGGCTACCTATGTCGCCATTCAGGACGCGCTCAACGAAGGTGTCGATGTGGTGGCTTTCCTAAAGGGTGTGGACGAACCGGGGTATGTGGCCTTTGAGATAAACAATACCGGCTTCTTTTATGGCCCTATGAGCAGAACTACCTGGACGGTGCTTGACCTCAATTTCAAGGAGGATGAATGAATTCACGTAACAGAGCGATGCCACCGCTAACAACTGCTGATCTGTTGGCAAGCTACGCCGAACGCATCGGCCAGCCGATGCCCCATGGTCTCATCCCTACTGATCTGGAGATGCAGTGGATGGGACAATTGCTCTTTGGCAGTGGTGTTGCACTGGAGGATCGGCCCTACCGAGTGCAACCCGATGTAGACGACTTCTTGCGTGAAGCACTTGAAGGCCACTTCGCTATTGGATTCTGGGGCCATGGCATTCAAAGTCACGCATTTTATATCCAAAGAGTAGAGCCGTGGTGTCGAATCTATCTAAGAATTCCGTATGGGGGAATCTATTCAGATCATCAGGCGCAAGCGATTGAGCTGCATCGACTGCTGCTCTGGTTGCCTGAATTCCTCAGAGAGGCGAGAAGTCAATGCCGCCATTTGAAACTCGTGGATTCAATGGGAGATGGTCAGCTGCGGGCGGAGAACGATGACGGAGAGATCTTCGAATGCCACTACAATGCTATCAAGATGGCAAGCAAATTGAACAGAATGTCCGATCTTTTCGGGGGCAACGGCACTGCGCCTACCCGTTAAATTGCTTAGCCATCAAGGCCTATGCCTTTATTCAAGGAAGACAAGAGATGTGCAGGAAAATCAACTTCTCTTGAGCTGCTGCTCGGGTGGCAATTCGGCATGGAGCTTCTTCAGGCTACTAAGGCTAATCGTGCGCACACCGCGATTGTTCGGAGTACGGGCGATAACCCAGGCATTACTGGCTGGGCCTCCATAGATGAGCTCCAGAGATGTGCGCCTTATCCGCACAACCAGTAATAATCCTTCTCCACCATAGATAGGGATGTATAAGCCCTTGCCGCTGGTGCGAATTTGAACTGGCTCGCCTACCGCGGTCTCTGCATCAAAGTGCTTGGTGTTTCCAGGCAATAGCTTAAGTCCAAAGGCATCGGCAGCTAGAAACTCACCTGGCGTGCCGACACAGAAGCCAGATGGCGTACATGGTCTTCCATCGCACTCCTCGCTCAGCTCGTCGCAGAGCTTATAGAGCCGATTAAGTAGCTGATGAATCCGCTTTGAATTAGCCATTCTTTAAGATTGCAGACTCAGCCCGTACTGATGTTGGAACTACCAATAAATGGTGATGGCTTGCCGCTGTAGCTAATCACGACGCGTTTTTTGGCGCGGGTAGCAGCTACGTGCAGTAATGAGCGTTCCTGTTTTTCAAAAAGCTCGCGAGACAGCTGGTCCGGGCGCTGCTCAAGTTCAAAGCGAAAAGGCATCTGAGCTACATCAAGCCCGGGGATGAACACCTGATCAAATTCCAGTCCCTTGACCCTGTGCATGGTGGCTAGCCGTAGGGCGGGGTCACTGGGATCATCTGATTCATCTTTTTGGATAATTCTGGTTGAAAATCCTTCTTGCTTTAAGGCGTGGTTGAGTTTCTCAACTCCAATCTTGGTGCGAGCGATGACGCATGTGGCAGCTAGCCCCCCCTGCTCCTGCTGGATCTGACGCAAGGTTGCAGCCAAGAACTGTTGTTCTTCTGCAGGGTCTACAAATGCCTTGATCAGCGGTTCATCACCATGCAGAAGTGATCGATAGTCAGTAGCTGGATCCAGGCCTCCATCGAGGTCGTCGAAATCGAGACCATGCAACACCGCCGTCGCCCAGGCGCGGGTCTCCTCTGTGGTGCGGTAATTGATGCGCAGCTTGCGTGAACGGCCGCGGATCTCAATACCGCAACGGCTAAGCACCACAGGCTTTCCATAGATGCGCTGATGGGGATCGCCAACGATGAACAGATCATTGGCATGCGCTCCACCGACGATAGTGCGTAACAGTGAAAAGCCCGCAATATCAAGATCTTGTGCTTCATCAACTACCACAGATGTATAGCGGGCATCTAGAGCTGATTTCTCAATCAGATCAGTAGCCGCTTGTTTGGCTTCCTCTGGCTCCCACAGACCTCTTTGGCGTAGCTCCATGCGCATTGCATCAAAGACGGGCCAGATCTGGGCTCGGTTTTGGCGTGTGAGACGGGTGCCCCGGCCCACGCGCCGAGCTGCGAGATATTCCGGCTGGGTGCGGCAGCCATTGGCAAGCACCACCTCTTTCCACTCCTCTTCATAAAAGCGTCGGTCAAGGCCCAGAGAGGTATCTGCAATAGCCATTGCCAAATCCCAGCAAGCCTTACGGGCGTTCTCATCGAATACCCGAACCGGCAACCCCTGGCCTTTGAGGAAAGTGGAGACCCAGCCATCGAGATGGATCACTTCAATCCGTTGTAGTTCTGCGGGACTACAGATCTTGGTGAGGCTGCTGCGGATGTCGGTGGCCAGGTTGCGGGTGTAGGTCGTAAACAGGATCCGGCCGCTTGTTTCCGATTTGTTTAATTGCTTGGCAAGCCAGCGCGCCCGGTGCATGGCCACAACGGTTTTGCCGGTACCCGCTCCGCCAAGAACGCGGACGGGACCACTCCAGTCGCGTTCCACCAAGCGGCGCTGGCTGGGGTGAAGGAATACCCGCCACTGTTCCAGCGGTGCGGCCAGCATCGCTTCCAGCTCATCGTCATCGGTGATGACCAAGAACTCGGCCTTGCTTTCCGGGGTCTCCAGCGCGGCGGCCAGATCATCGGGGTCGATGTGATCAGGGCGTTGCCGCTCAAGCTCCTCGATCACAGCTTCAATCGGCCGGCCCTCTGCCAGCAGGATCAAGCCATCAACGCAGTCTTTTGGTACCCACTGGATCAGGCGACTGAGACTCTCATCGCTGCAAACCGCACGTACTGCTGGTAACAGGGCTTCCGGAACGCCGAGCAGCATCAGTTGATCATTGTCACAATGGGCAAACAGGGAGGGAGAGCCGGTTGCAGCCACAGGTGTGGCTTCCGCTTGCTGCGGGGTCGAACTGGACTTGGCCAGGGCTTCACTCACGGCTGCTGCAATGGCATCGCCCACCGCTACCTCAGCTGCTTCTACATCCACCACCTGCAGGGCACCGTTGACGCGGTTGACATGGCAGGTGCGACGCCGGGCCCACTGATAGGCGTCGTCGTGTTTGTCGATCCAAAGCAGCACGTAGGTGTCGCCCTCCTCTGGGGCGCGCACGATGCAACGAATGTCCTGATCCACCCTCAGCGATCGGATCATGGGATCCTTGCCGCCTTCTATGCGCTCGTAATTGAGACCAGTACTGCGAGGGTTGTCGCGAAACTTGGAAACAAAGGAAGCGGCCTTGCTGCGCCCCTTTTCAGGCAGCTTGTTGAGCGCCTTGAGGAAGTCGCTGGAGAGGGCAACGGTGAGGCGGGGCTCGCTCATGGGATGGGCGCGGTGGCTGGTGTTTGCAAGGCGTCGATGATGCTGGCGGCAGTTATGTCAACGGCGTTCAGGTCGGGAGGATCTTCAATCGACCAGCAACGCCAACCTGCAGCTTCAAAGCAGGGACGTTGATCCGCATCCAGGATCACTGTCAGCTGCTGATCCGGCCAGGCCAATTCGGCTTCCGCTAAGACTTCTCCCTTCGGTCCCTCCAGTTCGTAGCCCAGTTCCGGCAGCGATAGAGCGTTTTTGAAGATGACTGGTTGCAGTGCGCTGAGCAACGACTGGCAGGAGGGATGGGCGAACCTGATCAATTCCTGCCAGGCGATGGCCTCCTGTGGCTGGGCCGTTGGACTCTGTGCCGCAGCAGCGGCGGAAACCCCTTGCACCCAAACCTCGTAGGGCTCAAGGGAAGGCGATTGCTCTGCTCCGCCCCACCCTGGCGTAGAGATCAGCTCATGGGGGATGAACTGGAACAGGTTTGCTTGGCGCAGCCATTCGCGCCAGGCGGCTTGTTGCTGCTGGTCGTTGCCGGCTGCATCCGGCTCGAAATGGATGACGCGGAAGCTGGCGGCGGGGTGCAGGTGCTTATGCAGCTCAAGGTCCGCAAGGTTTAGGGCCCTTAGGCCCGGCGCTATTTCCAGCTGCTGCCCCATGCACTGGCCGGTCGCTGACACCCGCCATTCCTCGATGTGGGGCTGGAGCTGCAACTCCTCAATGGCTTGAGTCAGGTCAGGGGCTGAAATCAAGGATGGTGTGATTTGGGCCTGGGCGAACTGCTGGGCCAGACCTTGCCACCAGGCCTCGCTGGGATGGAGCAAGTAAGCCATCAGTAACTCCAGGCTGCTGGCCAGCTGGGCTTGGCGTGCTGCCAGCGTTGGAGCGGGCGGTGTCACATGGTTAGTGGTGTCTTCAGGCCACCAGCGTCTGAACAGCTCCGGCCGGTCGATGAAGGCTGGCACCACGCCCAGTTGCAGCCCATTGGGCACCAGGGGGTTCTGAGCGCTCGGAGGCTTCTCAACAACGTCATCCCAACTCAAGCCCCAAAACAGATAGCGGCCACTGCGTTGCAGCGCCATCCGCTGCTGGGCATCAGTGGCCAGGCGTCCGCGGTGGTATTCCCAACCATCGGTATAGATCGCAATTGGCTTGCCGCCGGCGGTAGGGGTGAGCAGGAAATCAGCCCTAGAGAAGACTCCAACCCCTTCGCTATCGCCAATCGGCACCTGCTGCTCCAGCTTCCAGCTGACGCTGTGACTGCCGTTGCTCAGCGTGAGCAGATAGCCCTTGCGGCCATGGATCACGTCGTCGCGCAGGGAGGCCTTGGCGCCTTCGGGTAGGCCTTTGCCCTCGCGCAGTTTTTCGAGGAAGCGCAGTTCGAGTTCACTTTCAGCGCGCGTGTTGATGCTCACCTCCGAGAGGCTGCGTTCGCTGGGCTGGAGCTCGGACCAACGCTTGAGGATGGTCTGCAGCTGCTCGATGGCGCGCAGTTTGCTGGTGTGCTCGCGATCAAACCGCTCGCGATAGCGAAAGATGCAGCGGTAGCACCCATCGCTGCAGGCGCAGCTCTGCAGGGACTGGAGTGAGAGCTGGAACACCTCCTTGAGGTCTTCACCGCCGCGATCCATCAACTGGCGCACATAGCCGGTGCCACCAGGCACCGAATCAAACAGATAGAGAAAAGTTTTGCGCTGGCGGCTGCCGGGCTGGGGCTCCTCTGCCAAGGCCGATTGGAGGTGATCTACCTTCCCCCCAAACCGCTGCTTTAGGCCCAGGTGTAGGGCACCGATGAAGGAGGGCTGGCCGGAGTCATCCCAGAAGCTGGCACCAGGCAATAGGAAACGCAGTGCTTCTGAGCGGAACTCCCGATACATGAACAGCAGCTGCCGCAGCTGGGCGTCATCGGGCTTGTCGCGGTAACGGCAGCCCCAGGTGTGATTGCTGGCCTTGGCTTTGCCGTGCTGGACCTTGCCGCAGCTGCGGCACAGCTCAAATCCACGCACCTTCAGGTTTTTACCGGCAATGGTGTGGTTCTGGCCGACGGCGGCCTGCTCACCAAAGTTGATTTCGCGGAAGGTGGAGCTGGCTAGATACTCCACACCAAAGGGAAACTCCTCATCCTCGATCGCCAGTGAGATCTCGCGGCGATTGAGATCGGGAAGGATCAGCAGTTCCCGCAAGAAGAAGAGCGGGTTGCGTTCATCGGCGTCGTCACCAAACCTGCTGCGGGCATCTTCTGTTGTGGCTTGTACCTGCTTGAGCATGGTCATCTCCTTGACCTGCCCCTGATCGGCGTAGCCGCTGTTTCCGCAACGGGGGCATTCCTTGCGACCGAAGTCGTCATCGGTGCCACGGCATGCATAGGAGCAAGACGGGCAGAAACGCCAACGCTCCGGTTGATTCAGGCCCGGATCAACCTGATCAACCTTGACGCGGCGGCCCTGGGCATAAAACTGACCATCAGGAACCAGCTCACGGATGGCCACATTTGCGGGGCGTTCATAGCTCAGTGGCGGTAGTTCCTCGCTGCGGTTTTTGCCATCACCGCGAGCAGGATTACGGCGCCACAGCACGGATTTGAGGGTGACACCCGCCTCCGGGAAGGCGTAATTGGGTAGAAAGCCCTCATCGGTGAGCATCGCCAGCAGTGGACGGGCATCGAGTGCCTTGCGCAACAGGCCAAAGGCCTTCATCTCCCGGTAGATCTGGTCCTTGTCTTCTTGCTGGGTTGGCGTAAGGGCATCACCCAGCTGCGAGAGCTTGTTGAAGCGCTCGCGCAGCCGCCGGGCTTCGGCGCTGAGCCGTTTGCGCTCAGCGATTAGCTCCTCGAGACGTTGCAGCAACTCTTGGGCATAGGGCGCGCTGTAGGGGGATTCAGCAGCGGCAAGGAAAATTCGGCCTAATTCCTGGCGACTGGTTTCAGCAAGGGTGGCATCAAACAGCCCTAGAAAGCGCTTCAGCAGCTCGCCTTGATTGGCATCGCACCAGCTCAGCCAGGTGTAAGGAAAGGCAACCTTGACACTGCCGGCTCCCGATTGCTCCACCGCATCGAGTACGGCTTTGAGCTGCTTAGGCAGGGCTTGGTGATCGATGCCACTTACGACCCAGCGATCGAGGCTGTAGGCCAGTAGCTGGCGGCGCAGGATGGCGGCTGCATCGAGATAACAGCCAGGTGGATTCACCTGACCTTGCAGCATCTCGCGTGGATCGGAAAAAAAGTAAAGGTCGTGGGCGGTGCCGGTTACCAGCGTGCCGACTAGGGCGTTGCCATCGCGCCTTCCGGCGCGGCCAATGCGCTGCAGATAGTTGGAGGGTTCAGGCGGAACGGAAGCCAGCAGAACAGTAGAGAGATCGCCAATGTTGATGCCCATCTCCAGGGTGGAGGTGGCGGAGAGCAGGTTGGGATCGCTGCGGTACTCACTGCGGATGAACTGGGTTTCCAGCCTCTCGCGATCGGGGCGCGGCAGTAAGCCGGTGTGCTCACGCGCCACGATCCTGTGGACGTCGCCGCGCTCGTAGAGATGGCGGTAGAGCGGCAGGCCGCCGCGGGGATCAAGGCGATATTCACCGCCGCAATGGCGCACTTGGCATGGCATGCCATCCCAGAGGCTGAGCTGCTCGCTTAGTACCGTCTGGGCGTCCTGGCAGGAGGAGCAACGCAGGCGTTGGGGCTTGGCGCTGATCTGAATACGGGCACGAGGAATCGCCCAGATGTGCTCGCTGCGGTTGCCTTGGATCTCCAGCAGGAGCTGCGCCTCGATGAGTGCGGCCACCACTGCCTGCAGGGCTTCTTTTTGTTGCTCAGGATCAAGTGGTGAACTGGGTTCAAGGGTGCGCAATAGCCAGTGCTGCGCCCAGGTGGGCCGCTCGCGCTCACGCACCAGCTGCTCGAAACCACCCTTCCCGCGGTGGCTGGTTGGGAAGCTAGGCCGCGCTGAGGTGGGGCCAAAGCGGGGGGTATGGGGAATTTTTTGGTTGAACACGAAGGTGTCGTTGCCACCTGAGAGCAGGTAATCGCTGCCTTTGCCGTCTTTGCCGAGCAGCTCGGGTACATCAAGGCCGCCGCGTTGGCGCCAGTGATGCAGCAGCCCGACTACCAGCTGCTGCACCTGGGAGCTGCGGGCTTGACGCAGCGGCTCGATTTCGTTCTGCAGACGGCTCAGCAGGTCGGGCAGCAGGGCATTGATGGCCTGAGGATCGACTCCTGCCGCCAGCGAACCGGCTTGTTCCACCGATGAGCCCAAACGGGAGCGGTAGCCGAATTCGGCGGCCACCTCCCAGCGCAGCCGGTCACACACCAAGCGCAGCAAGGTGCTGTCTACATCCAGGCATGGCGTGTCCTGGTGCTGCAGGGCATCCCATTCGCGCAGCCATTCAAGGTCGTTTGGGATGAAGGTGGCAGCAAAATCCACCGGGTTGGGAAAGTGTTGCCGCCAGTCGCTGATCAGGCGCTCCTGCAGCTGATCCAGGGTGATTGGGCCGGCTAGCTCAAGCTGGGCTTGCCGTGCAGTGGTGGTGAGCGCTGTGCGGAAAGAGGTGCGGTAGGCGCGGGCGGCAATGAAGCCGGCGCGGTGGGCGGCGTCCTGCACCGAATCGCAGAAGGCCAGCAGCTTCTTGTCGCCGTTGAAGGGCGAGGCAAACAGGGCTGCACTCCAGGTGCTGGTGAGGTTGGCGGCAGAAGAACCAATCAGCAGTAAGCCTTGCTGGGCACCGCAATGGGGGCAATCACGGCTGACATGGGGATGGTTGTTGTCGTCTTGGTAGCTGCAATCGGGAATATCAACGGCGAGCAGGTTGCGGCTTTGGCAGTTGGGACAGATGCCATTAGCAACGTCTTGGCCGGGGTGGAATGAGAGGCAGTCGCCACAAACTCGATGGCCTGCCGTGCTGGCGCCGGTTGGGAAGAGATAGCGAAGCTCCGGCGCACCAGAGAAAAAGGCTTTGTAGAAGCCCTGCAGATTGCTGCCGCGATCGAGGCAATTGCTGCCCTGGCTGATCACGGTGGAGGCCCAGGCGGTGGCACCGCAGTCGCGGCAATGGACGACCGGCAAATGGGGGCTGGCTTCTGTTCCTGATAGGTCGTC
This sequence comes from Cyanobium sp. L1E-Cus, assembly GCF_024345755.1. Taxonomy (NCBI): domain Bacteria; kingdom Bacillati; phylum Cyanobacteriota; class Cyanophyceae; order Synechococcales; family Prochlorococcaceae; genus Cyanobium; species Cyanobium sp. L1E-Cus. The sequence continues at coordinate 122,651 of NZ_JAGQBS010000004.1, forward strand.
GGAATGACGTAATTGGGGCACAGCTTCTACTGAGGCCACCATGCGTTTGAGCTCCCTCAGCCAGAGCTGCTGGCGCAGGTTGAGCCAGGGCACGACCACCCCTTGGCCATTGAGCAAGGTGGTGCTGCGCCGGGAATGGGCCACCAAGGCAAGGAGGCTTTCAAGCAGCAATACCCGATAAGGGCGGCGGAAGCGATCACCTAAGCCCAGCTGGCGGGAGAAGCGATCAAGCAGCTCCTCGATTGAGCAGGTGCCAGCGGCCTGGCGTACGAGGTTTTGTACAGCAGGCAGGGTGCCGAGCCGTTGACCTAAAGCCTGGCGCCAGGACTCGTCGTTGACGTTGCCATCTGGTGGCGGTGGCAGGGTGTCGCCCAGCCAAAGCTGGGCCTGCAGGGCGAGGTAAGCCGCTGCGCTTTCGGCATTACTGGCATTGAGCTGGTGCTCTGTATCCACCCCAGGCAGCGACAGGGCATAGAGCCCCTCCTCTCCATAGGCGGTGTGCGCTGTGAAGAACTCCTCTGGCTCGAGGCGTTTTTCTTCTATTAAGGAGGCTGGCTCAAAGCTGCTGGCAAATATCTGGCCGGCGTAGCTGAGCATCGCCTCACGTGATTCGGGGCCTCCGAGGGTGGCGGAGGTGCCCACGCACACCAGCTCCTCGCCGGGGCACTGGAGGCGATCACGCAGGCGGCGGATCAGACAGGCCAGATCCGTGCCCTGGGCCCCGTCAAAGCTGTGGAACTCATCGACAACCAGATAGCGCAGAACACTGCTGCCATCAAGCTGGCGCCCGTTGTGCTCCCACAGGCTTTGCACATGGGGCTGGATGAGCAGGTAGTCGAGTTGCTTGTAGTTGGTAAGCAGGATGTCGGGCGGCGCCTTGTGCAGAGCCTCCTTATCGGTGATCACGCTGGTGGCGGTCATCGCCGCTGTGGGCGTGTCATCGGAGGAGCCGATGTAGAGCCCAGCGCGCAGACCCGCCAAGGCAGGAATGGTGTGGATCAGACCGGCGATACGCCGTGATTGATCGGTGGCCAGGGCGTTCATCGGGTAGATGAGGATCGCCTTGATCCCACGGGTGCCTTGGATTCGCTGCTGCCGGCAGTGCTCGAGCAGGGGCAGCAGGAAGCACTCGGTTTTGCCTGAGCCGGTACCTGTGGCCACCAGGGTGTTGCCTGGAGTTCCAGGCAGCAGCCGCTCAAAGGCCTTCTCCTGGTGCAGGTAAGGCGGGAAGGGCAGAGGGATCTGGGGGAACCAATCGCGCCCAGATCCCTCGCGGAACGGCAGGGAGACTGAAACGAACGGGCCCTTAAGCAGCTGATCTCGATCGGCCAGGAAACGGTCGATCAGGCCAGAAAAGCCTGGTGTGGTGGGGTGAAAGGCGGTGCGGATGGCATCGCAGGCCACCTGCTCCAACTCGCTGGCAACAACGGAGGGGAGCAAGGGATGCTGCAGATCTGCACCTTCACACTAGGCGAGATCTCAGTGCTGCCAATCGATCCGTATATATGCACTCATTGCATAAAAAATGCATAGCCGTCAGAACAATCAGGTAGAGCGAGACGGTGCTGGCTGCTATTCAGATCCGATCAGGAGGCCTAACCTCACTTCATGGTGATCACCAGCCCCGCGATTGACGCCGACCTGCAGGCGGTGACGGCAGCCCTGGCTGGGATTCAGCCCAGTCCACGGAGGCTGGTGTTGTTTGGATCGCGGGGCCGCGGCGACGCTCGGCCTGATTCCGACATTGATCTGCTGGTGGTGATGCCCCAGCCGACCCTCACACCGATCGAACGTCAATTCGCGCTGCGATCGCTGCGGGCAGCGTTGCGGCCCTTGCCGCTGCGGGTGGCGGTGGACCTGGTGGTTGTGGGTGAACAGGATGCCCGCGACCTGGCCGGCTCCCGCTGGCATGTGGTGGCGCGGGCGCTGCGGGAGGGCCAGGAGCTTGATGTCGCCCGCTGAAGACGCACTGCTGCTACTGCGCCTGGTGGAGCGCCACCTCGGCAGCCTCAGGGGAACGCTGGATCCCGCGGCGTTTGCCGATGAAGACTGGGGTTTTCTGGCCCAGCAAAGCCTGGAGAAGCTGCTGAAGGCCCTGCTGGTGATGCATGGCCAGGAACCGCCACGGAGCCATTCGCTACAGCGCCTGCTGCAGGAGCTGGCCGCTTGTGGCGAAACCGTGCAGCTGGCTCCCGAGCTGCTTGATCTTGATGATTTCGCCGTGCTGGCTCGCTACGACGCGGAGCCCACGCCACTCCCCGCAGAACGCAGCCGTCTCCTGGAGCTAGTTGAAGAGCTCTACGGAGATCTTCAGGCGCGCCTCAGCCTTCAGTCCTGACTTCGGCCCACTCCCAATCAGGTGGCTACGAAGCACGACCTACATGGAGTGACAAGCTCACGCGCTGGAAGGTTTGTTAAATGATTTCTAGCTCTGGAGATCTAACGAAGAACTAACTAATCAAGCTTGGTTCAGAGTAGAAAACACAAGACGTGACCAGGCCTAGACCCCATGAGCGACTCCAACCCAACTGCAAACGGTGGAGGTAGCTACGACGCGGAGGCCATCAAGGCCGGGATCCTGCAGGAATTCGCGGATCTGAAGCACACCGTCCAGTCCTTCGGGGTTCAGGCGATCAAGGACGGCACCTGGTTCAACAAGTTCCTCATGAGCTGCCTGGGCAGCTACGAGCGCAAGGTGATGGAACAGGGCGGGGCCGCCTACCTGCGGGGCAAGTACCCCGGCCTCCCCACCGATGCGATTGCCGGCAAGCTCTGCGAACTGGCAGAAAAAAATGCAGCCATTGCCGGTGGGCTCTCAGGGGCCACGGCCAGTGCAGCTGTGCTCACCGCCGGAGTGGGCTTGCCGGCCGCGATTACGGCGGTGATGGCGGAGGTGTTCTACACCGTGCGCCTGCAGCTGCGTTTGGCGTTTGACCTCCACCTTGTGTACGACATCCCCTTGGCTGCCGACGACCCGGAGGAACTCACCAGGCTCTTCGCCGTGGTCTACGGGGTGAAGGTGGCTGAAGTGGGGGGATTGGGCCTCAAGGCTTTGGGGCCGGAGGTGGCGCGGGCCCAGCTGTTTCGCCTGATCCACGGAAACACTCCGCTGATCCAGGCCGCAGCGGGCACGGTGCTCGGGCCACGGATCGCAAAGCAGGTAACCCAGAAGGCGATCCTCAAGACGGCCGTGCCGATCGTGGGCGTGGGGATCTCAGCGGGTTGGAACTACGCCACCACACGGGTGATGGGAGCGCGGGTGCGCCATGGCGTGCGCGTGTCGGCTGCGTTGCGGGAGGAGACCCGGCGGCTGCAGGGGCAGATCGGCCGTAATGAACAGGCGGAGGTGGCGGTACTCGAGGGCCTGATGGCCCTGGCCCTGGCCGACAGGAAATTCGATGACAAGGAACGGGAGGTATATCTCACCTTCCTCAAGCAGCTGGCCCTGCCGGAGGAGGAGCTGCAGCGGCTGGCCGAGAAGGTGAATGCTGATCTGGATGGGGTGTGCGCGGCCTTGCGTTCGATACAGGTACCTGCCAACCGGGAATCCGTGGCGCGCTGCTTTTGCCTGATCGCGGCGGCCGATGGCGAGCTGCAGGCCGCTGAGAAGGGGGTACTGGCTCGGTTGCTGGAGGCCCTCGGCCATGAGCAGCTGCTGGAGGAACAGTCCGCATTGGCTAAGCAGTTCCGCCGCGAGGATGGCGCCTTTGATCAGGCGCTCTTCGCCGTAGGAGATATGGCCAATTGGGCAGGGGCGACGGCGGGAGAAGCTCTGGGCTGGGCCGGCAAGCTGTTCAGCAAGGACAAGCCAGCGGAGGTGGACGCTGCAGCGGTGGTCTTTGAGGTGACGGAGGAGGAGAAAACCAATGCGGTGATCCTGGCCGGGATGGAGCGGCTCACCCAGCGGTTTGCGGCTGGGGAGCTGAGCCAGGTGGAGTACAAGGTTCAGTTCGCGTTGCTGGTGGAGCAATTGAAGAAATAAGGCAGAAGGTCATTTCCAAGACCTCCTTTCCATTCCATCGCTCACACCAGCTGAAATCGCTGGCGTTCTGCATGAGATTCGGGCTGCAGTTCGCTCCATCAACGAACAAGTACAGGTTTTTTATGCAACGCGTTTAGGAAGGCGCCTCATTCGAGGCTGCATTGCCTATCCTGCCGCTTTTGAGGCATAATTTGCAGAGATGGCATGAGGGTTGTGGAGGTTCAGGAACTCACCAATGCAGCGGCTAGCGGGGTAGACGGGAACCTGGTGCTACGCAAGGCGCTGCAGCGCGCTGGCGAGGAACTGGGGCTATCGGCCCAGGAAACGGCCCAGGCAATTGGTAAAAGTCGTACTTTTTTTGAGCAGGCACGGGCACAGAGCCGCATCGATCTGCACACCCAGCGGATGGTTGCCCTGGTGCTGCGCTTGCATCGCAGCCTCTCGGCCCTGGTGGGCGACGACATCGAACTGATGCGGCACTGGATCAACACAGCCAACCGCCACACCGGAGGCCTGCCGCGGGAACAACTGCAGGATCCAGAGCAGCTGGTGGAGCTAGTGCAATACCTCGATGCCATGCGTGGCCGCCCTTGAGCCAACGAAGCGATGTAGATCTCAATGCTTTCGCCCAGCTGGATGGGGTTGTGTTGCGGCTGGTAGAGCAACAGGGTGCCCAGGCCACCCGTAGAACTACAGACAGCTTGGATGAGCAGGCCTGGCTGGAGGATTTTCTGGAGGCCAGCAAGCCGGAGCTTCCCAGCGCCGAGGAGTGCCCGCTGCGGCATCGCCTACTGCTCACTTCTTTTCGTTATCAAAAACGCCACGGTTCGCGGTTTGCCACACGCTGGGAGCGAGGGATGTTTTATGGCTCCCGCAGCCGATTCGGCTGTTTACTGGAGGGGGCGTACTACGAATTGGTGTTTCAGAATGGGCCTGAGCATCCCTTTCCACGCAGCAGCGCGATGCGAAAGGCACTTTTTCATGTGCAGGTAAGCACCTCAAGGGCCCTGAAATTGCAGGAACAAGGCGGCAGAGAGCTTCAGGCCAAATTGCGTGATCCAACAAACAACCACTTCTGCCAAGAAACTGGCCGGCAGATGCGCAAGGCTGGAATTAAGGCTTTTGAATACCACTCAGCACGCAGCATTGAGGATGTGATTCAGGTGGGAGCCATCAGCTGCTGCGTATTCACCAGTACACCGTTTGATCAGGTAGAGGTTGTGGTGGAAGCTAACGAGAACGAAGTTGCTATTTGTTGCCTGGATGACAACACGGTGCACCATTTCCAGAGGCAGCAATTCGAAGTAAATGGAGTGTTGCCACAACCAGCAGCTTGAAAAATAGGCCTGGCTTTTAGTTGGTGTCTTTGTAAATGGTAATGGATTAATAAAGTTGAAAGCTAAATGCTTAGTGAGTTAATTCGCTCGGCTCTTCGTAAGTGACTTAACAGTGTAGCCAATTCAAGAATTTCCATGTTATTTGACTGGTTATTATCATTGTCATCAATAGTAGGAAGCCAAGCTCGCCAGCCCTGGTCTGTAAAATTAATATAATCATCCTCAGTAATAACAACAGCTGATTTGTGTTTTGGCCAAGCTAGTTCAGCCTGCGCAATTACATGCCCAGATTTGATTAATTCAAAACCAGTTTGAGGTTTAAATTTCTGAAGCATATGCTTAGGGTCAAGGAAATATTCGTAAACTGATAGGCAAAGAGAATTAACGTGCTGTCGCTCATCAATAATTGGAATTGCTATAGCTGGTGGTGGGGCTGATTGTGTATTTGCTTCGATTTGAAGTGTTGCATTTAAGAAAGCCTTTGGATCAATAGGGCCTGGCCATTGGAAGATTGAATCACCAGCCGCATCAAACAATACCCATTGCAATTTGGCATCCTTAAATTCCTCAATAAGTTGCGTTATGTATCTAGTCACTTCAGGAAGAGTGCACTCCAATTTTTGCCATCGGATAGGGACACCATTATCCTTGGTAAAATTAAATCCCCAGAAAACTTTTAATCTTTCCATGTTGTCAAAAAGAGCTTTAAAATCACCCTTTTGGTTAGTAATTTCAATCCTATAAAGCCCATCAGGAATTTTGCGCACATAGGGAGCTTCGTCCCAATTAAATAATTCAAGCAAATGCTTTGGCAGATAATCAGGCTGCTTTGCTGGTGCAAAGGTTAGAAGGAAGAGCCATTTGCGAGCCCTAGAGCAGGCAACGTAGAAGAGACGACGTTCATCATTAATAATTGTATTTAGATCATCACCAAAGATTCCTAAAAAAACTGAGCTTGGATGGATTAGTGGAAATTGCTCTGGTGCCAACAGGAAAACAACTTCTGCTTCCTTTCCCTTGGATCGATGTGCTGTAAGTGCGCTAATAGCTGTAGGAAATAATTCTTTATTGTAGATTTTTGCTAAGAATTTATGCAGAAAACTTAGGGAGCGGCCTGATTCGTTTTTCATAAAACTAAAGTGATCGGCTCCAACCTTTAGCCCCTTTGGATAGTTTGTGTGTGTTAGCACATAGAAAAAAGGTTTGAGGCTCTCTTCGCCTTGATTAGTTGCCTGAGCTATATCAAACTTTTCATTAAGCCCTAGTTGACTCATACATGCTGGGATCAATCTAAGTAGCGAGCTGATAATAGGGTCAGCTTTAAAATAATGCTCTTCTGCATCGGTAAGCTGAAGATTACTTAGGGAAACCTGAGTAACACGTCCTTTGACCTCCTTGAGGTGATCAGCGACATTGGCCTGTGCCCCTTGCCCTTCCATCAAGGCATTGCAAAACTCAACAACCTGGGGGCTACTTCGGAAATTCGTTGTAAGCGTAAGATTTTTTGTTCTCGGGAATGCATCAGAAAAACCATGGAAAAGGCTGAGGTCAGATCCCGCAAAGCGATTGATCATCTGCCAGTCATCTCCAACCGCATTCACAACAGCGTCGTTGGCATGGTAAAGAAGGGCCTGGATTATTTTCTGGTAAACTTCTGAAAAGTCTTGAAATTCATCAATAAAGATATAGCGCAGACGGGCTAGATATACCTGAATAGTTCCTTTCTCAACTGCAAATGAACTAATTCCTTGTTCAATTAAATCAATACAATCCCATTTCAGTTTTGCATAATCAGTTGCATGGTTTGCTGATAGCAGATCGCGATAGGTTTGATCTATAATGGGGAGTAGGTTGATAAATTGTCGTTCGGCTTCATCAGATGTTTTATAGCTATTTACTAAGGAGATGACATCAGCATTGCTGCGACAGCGCTGACCAAGCCTGGCAAGTGAAGTGCTAAAAAGCTTTTCAACTTCCATTGAGATCCGCTTCTTGAGCTTTGCTAGAAGCTCCTCGTCAGATAGCTTGCAAAGCTCGATATCTCCACAGCCTTGCTCGATAAGCGCTTGTTTGATAAGTCCAGCGATAGCTGCATAGTCTTCTTCCCTTCCTTCAAGAAAATTTGGTGATAAGCCGCTTAGATGAGAAGGAAAGATTTCAACTAGCTTGTATCCAGGCTTTGTATCCCAGTAGCTCCGCTTAAATTCGGATGATTCATCATAGTCTTTGTCGCCGTGCATCCCCCAGTACTCAATTATGAGTTTGTACTGCGGCAGATAGAAGTCAGGATAAATAACAACCCCATGATCAGTACGCCATGGGTATTCGTATTGATAATCGATATTGTGCTCAAAGAAGAAATCAGCAATACGCTTTTCCCCCTTTGATTTCACTAATGTGCTATCGATGGCTTGCTCCATCAACAGGCTTCTCAACTTGTCAAGCTGGTCTAGCGTATATCGTTCATTGTTACTAAGCCATTTATCCCAATCAGCTTCAAAAGATATGAGCATGAACTGTTTAATTAGCTCGGAATGCTCGCATTCAGCTGAAAGGAAGAAATTAACAAGTTCTTTAATCGTTTGAGAGAACCCCTTTTCATCAAGAATGTTTGCTTTCGGCCGTACAACGCCGTATGCAAGACGATCAAAGTTCATCACCGAATATGGGCCTTTACTTATTAAGCCCGCTTGCTCTTCAAGATCCTCAATTCGCTTGATGATGTCATTACGCGCTTCTACATTAAATACAAGAGCCAAGATATGATCAGGACTTAATCCAATGAAATGCAACAAGAATAAAATTTTTGTTGCAACTGTTTCTGTTTTGCCACTACCAGCACGCGCGGTTACTCTGATGGAATGATGGGTGTCGATGATGAATTCAAGCTGTTCATCTGTGGGGGTTCTGAACTTGCAATCTGCCAACCAGCGAAGCGTATGCTCTTTTTTTGCAGCAGTGATATGTGAGCAACTAACTTTATTGCCGATCAGCTCTGCAATTTCATGATCATTTTTACTCCAGTTGACCCGTATCCCACGCTCTGTTTTGGATAGAAGGGCATCTATTTTTCTCTTTGCTTCAAGCTTCTGTTCCTGTTTCTTCTTCTGTTCTTCTTTGAAAATAGTCTCAAATCCACCCATTTCTTGAAGTTTTTTTTGAAGCTGAAAAAAATCTTTTATATAATTAGAGTCGGCTTTTCTTGACTTCAATTCGAACTCAGCCCTGGAAAAGAGATTATATTTGCCCGGCTGTAGTGTACTTAACGGCCATGGCCCAACTATGAAATGGAAATTGAGTGGGGTATACTTAGCAAATGAAGTAAATTTTCCAACATTCCAATCAGCGTTAATTTCGGCAAATGCACCCAAGGTTTCATCGTCATCGATTAGCTCGCTAAAAAATGCAATGAAAGCCTCAAACTCTTCGCCTGAGATAAAATCATTTAAATCTAGATCTAATCGCTTGACAAGAAAGCTCCATAAGTTGCTTGTATTCTCTTTTGAAAGATGGGCTGTGTACTCATAGGAACGGTTCATGGTCTACTTGCAACCTTTATCCAAAAAACTCCCAAGCCAGCCGATAGTCCTTCACCCGATCACAGAGATCAAACGGCGCCTCATAGGTGATGGTGCGCTCAACCGGCCCACCGGGAAGCGTGTCGTCGGTAATGGTGCGGGAGACGTTGCCGGAAGTCATATCAGCGATGTCTTCCCAGCCGGTGGTCTTGTTCGGCCCACGCCCTGAACCCTTACGAGGGAACCCCACGCTAGTGAGCCCCTTGCTGGCGGTGAAGACGATGCGGCCGTTGCGGTCGTACCAGGTGTCGCGTTCGTATTGCTGCATCACCGGGAACTGCACGCGGTAGATGGTGATCAGTTCGTCGAGGGTGAGCTTGAGGGTGCGTGCCACCAACACATCGATCTCCACCAGGGCCTGGCGGCGGGCGTAATCGGTGCGCAGGGCGCAATCACGCTGCCAAGTGGGGGTGAGATTGGTGAAGAAGCTGTTGGGAAGGCGGGGATCCTGTTTGGCCCAGCGTTGCTGGCGGAAAGCTTCATCCCAGCACTCGCTCCAGAGATCGGCGTAGTGGGTAGTGAGGCAGCTGAGGACGAGGGTGCGTAGACGGAGGCCTGTTAGCTGAGAAGCTGATGTAGTGGGAAATGGCAGCTGCCGGAGGACGTTCTTATTGGCATGGCCCATGCCTGTTGACTTCACAAAGAAATCAACAGGAACACTGATTCCCATCGAGAGGAAGTCAATGGATGAAATTGCTTCCGCAAAGACTGTCGAAATACAGGTATTTACATGACTTGTGCCTTCCGGTATGAGAGTTGGCACAAAGGTCCTCTCTGCAGCTGATCCAATCATTTCGCGACTTGTGACCCGATAAAACTCCGTCACCGGCTTCTTCTCCCCCCACGGCACCCGCGGCGTGCGGGCTAGATATTCGGATGGCGATACATCCGGGCGGTAGTTGGTGCGGGGAAGGTAGTTATCCGGCAGGATAGTGAGATCGAGGCAGTCGTAATGGCTATTTAGTGTGCAGATTGATTTTGGTGTCTTATTGAAAGGGCGGCCTACATAGAAATGAGGTCCTGACAGCACTAGTTCTGTGGGATCAGCGGGAAAGCTTGTATCGCGGCTAATGGTTCCGTCTTGCTGGGCAATTGTTTCGTTCCAATGCTGCGTGGCATAAGCCTCACCATCCAAAAGATCGCCCAGCCGTTTCGGTGCAACTGCAAACTTTTCCAGCACGCTCTGAAGTTGCTGGGAATGCAGCGCCGGTAGGCGGGCCTGACGGGCCGGGGTCTTAGCTTCGTCGTACAGCTGGGCATACAAGCCAAGGACCTGCTCGCCTACGGGGATCAGCCGTTGGCGATGACCGGTCACGCTCCACTGATTGCTAGCTGTCTTAATCCCATCCAATGGGCCATGGCCGTCGTGACTGAAGCAGCCATCTATTGTTTTGGAATGGAACAAGTTAGCAAGATGAATAAAGCTTGGCTGTCGCTTTGCCCCATAGTGATTAATGCTGAACTTTGTATTATGGTGAACTTCAACGAACACAGATAGTTGATTTTCAAACTGGAAATGATTCCTAAGTCGCTCATACAGCACTTCCCGCAATGCCCCACCCTTCGGATCGTCATAGACCCCCTCCGGATGCAGAAACCCCTGCACCCCTTGACCTGACGCCACCCGCCACGCCTGCGGCAGGAAGCACTTGTAGAGGTTGGCTTTACTTCCCTCTAGTAGCGGATAGTTCTGCAGCGCATTGAGAAAAGCCTGGCTACCGTTCTGCCCCTCAAACTCCTCCAGGTAGGCCCCCCGCAGCTCCGGATGGCCGGCAAAGGCATCACCTCGGCGCTTCGCCAGCTCGCTAGCACTCACCTTGCGGATCAGCACCATCGGGTCGGAATCGCCGATTACGCCCTTTTCCTCCCACTCCACCTTCAGCCAGGGCGGGTTGCCCACGATCAGATCAAAGCCACCACCAGCCAGCAGATCAGCAAATTCCAGATCCCAGTGCAGCGGCCGGATGCGTTTGGCTACTGCCTCCACTTGACGCAATCGCTCAAATTCAGCCTTGAGCTTTTCCACATCCACAAAGCCGTGGCGGTCGCTGAAATCCACGGCCAACTGTTTGGGTTGGGTATCAGCGAATAGCTTTCCTTGGCCGAGTTCGGGAGCAACGCCCTGCTCTAGATCACCCAGGATCATGCTCAGCTCCAGCAGCCACGTATCCCGGCTAGGAAGGGTCCCGGCCTGGTTGATTGGCCAGAACCAAAGCGCACTCCAGTAGTCCATCGCCCACTTGAGCCGCAGGCGGGCATTGGTGTTGGCCACATCGCGGCCATTCACCTCCTGCTCTTGGATGCGGTCTTTGAGTTCTAGCGAGGTCCAGGCAACGTTGTTTGCACCTGTTGTTTCGCTCTCTGGCCATACCGGCAGCGGATCGGTGGTACGCAGGCGTAGTTGTTTCTGCTGCTCGGCCCAGGCCCTCCAGAGGTCATCCACCAGCTTGCTCAGCCTGAGCAGGTGGGAAATCTGGGACTCACTGAACGCATCACCTACAAACGCCTTGTTCCATCGCTGGCAGCGCTCGATGGCCTCTGGCTCCAGCTCCTTAATCACCTTATCTTTGTAAGCCGCCATGCCCGGATCGGGCAGCAGGAAGTGGAAGATTGCGCCTTCCGGCAGCTCCGCATCCCAGTCCAGTTCCTCTGGAGCGTGTTCATGCCAGAGCCTGCTGGGCTTGTCCTTGCGGCCACTGCCGGTGGGTAGCTGGTTCACCCGGTAGATCTGCCGGCGTGCCCCGATCAGCGAGTTGCCGCAAACCAGCTGCTGGCTGAACCAGGGCACAAAGGCCCGGCCCTTCTCCGGCGTGAAAATGCTGTTGAGCCACAGGCTTACCTCCGCCAGCTCCACCGCCACCGGGTTGAGGTCGATGCCGAACACGTTTTGATCGGCCAGGCGCATCTTTACCTTCTGCAGCTCAGTTGCGAACTGCTCGTGGGGGATACTCCGTCCCGTTTCCTGCTGGCGCAGCTCTAGGTAGGCCTGAGCCAGCTGGTTCACCACTTCGTTCAAAAATGCAGCAGAGCCCATGGCTGGCTCACACACCTTCAGTTGCAGGATCTCGGCCGCGGTTTTGCCCGGTAGCAGCTCCTTGAGCGCGTACTTCACCAGGCACTGGGTGAGCGATTCGGGCGTGTAGTAGCTGGCGCTTTTCTCGCGGTCGCGTCCCGCTAATCGGTAGATGAAGCTGCCCTTGGGGTGACACCTGGGTTTACCGGTGTCTTTCTCAGCCACGATCTCTTCCGCCTTGTAGGCCTTGAGCTGTTCAGCGGTCACGAAGTGGCCCACCTCCAGCTCGTTGTGCTCCTGGCCGCTGGCAGTGGCGCTGTCTGTGTCATCGCCTCCTTCTTCGTTGCTGTCTTCTGGCTCGTCGTCGTCATCGCTGGCGGTGGCTTTTGCCTTCTTGGGGGCGGGTTGCACTTCAAAGAGGTCTTCTTCTGCAAAGAAACCCCGGAAGCTGAGCAGCGCCTCATACACAGCGCCGAGCTGGTTGATGCCCAGCTGGGAGTAGCTCACCCGGCCGCGCCGTTTGCCCTTGCCTTCCTTGGTGAGCGACATCAGCTCGATCACCTCTTGCAGCACCACGTTGCGGAAGCGCACCTTTGTCCAGCGCTTCGTTCCCTTTTCGTCTGTCTGAAGACCATTAAAAATTGGCAGACGATCGGGATCGAATAGGTGCGCTTTCAGTGGCGTGAGCCGGAAGCTGTCGTGGAAGGGGTCATCGCTATCGGCCAACGGCAGCTGGGCTGTTTCGTCGTCACGTTTGGGGTAGCCCTCCCAGATCATCTGGAACAGCTGGTTTAGGGACTCGCTGATGTAGGTGCCTTCTTTGTCTTCCTCGCTGCCGAGCTCAGCGGTGTCCATGTCGCGCAAGCTTTCCAGGCTGTAGCCGAGGCGATACACGTCACTCCCCATCGGCGCATAGCCAAGATCGGGCCGGCTCTCGATATAAAAGAGAAATAGCAGTCGGTACATGTACCGCAGGCACTCCAGCGTCAGCTGGTCGGCGTCGGTCTTGCCTTTGAACACGCCTTCGCCTTTGCTGCGGCGCCAGTGGATCGCCTCGTTGCCGAGCAGCTCGATCGATTTGCGTAGGGCGTACTTGAGGTCGCCGCTCACCTCATAGGCGTGCTTATGGCTGTTTTCATCCAGCTCGTCGAGCAGCGGCGTGCCGCCACCCGTGGGGCAGGTGTGCTCGCGGTGCAGCAAGGTGGCTGCCGCCAGCAGGGCATCGGCATTGATGTCACCCAGCAGGGTGTCCAGCTCAAAACGCAGCAGCCGTGAAGCAGCCCACTTCTGGCGGTCGATCAACAACAGTTGGTCGCGGCTCACGGCCAGCAGCCAGCGCGGTGGGATCTCCTGCCCGAAGATCCGCTCAGAGATCAGGGTTTCCCAGGTTTCGCCCTCCAGCACCTTGCCCAGGGATGGGTCGTGGATCTGGCAGGCCCAACTGGTGGCAATCGTGAGCTCCAGCGGATCAGTCGGCTCATCGCTGGGGTTAAAGCACTCCACTACCCACAGCCAGGGCTCACCTTTGGCGTTGCTCACCTCTGCCAGCAATGGCACTTGATAGGCCTCGCCGCCGATCAGCACGGGCTCCGGCTTGGGGGCATAGGGATAGCCCAAGGCCTCCAGCAGGGGCCGGAAGAACAGCTCCCGCTGAAGCCGCAGGCGCTCGGCTGGGTCGCCACTGATTCCGAGCTCAGCTTCCCTCAGCTTTTGCCAGGGTTTACGCAGGGCCTTGAACTGCGCTTCCGGGGTGGCGACATCGGCGCTGGGATCGGCTTCCACCTGGGCCCTGGCCTCCTCCGCCCAGCGCTCACGCACCTTTTTGATGTCGTTCGTCAGAACGCTCTCTAGGTAGTGGGCGGAATAAAACTCGTTGGCGTTGCTGATTCCTGGTAGAGCCATTGATCAAGCCTCCCGGTGCAGCACGGCCACCAGTTTCAGGTAGGGGGATGGTTCGATCGTCATCACCTCACTCACAAAGCGTTCGTGGTCGTCGAAGCGCGTATCAATCGCCTTTTGCTCTGCCAGACGCCGTTTCTCCTTGATCTGCTGGGGCCGCTGATCCGCCTCGAAGCTCATCTGCAGTTGTTGTACCTGGCGGCCACGTAACCGCTTGAGGCGTTCACGCTGGGCTTCCAGCTCCGGCTGCATCCGCTCCGCCCATTGCTGACCGCAGCGGTTGAGGTAGCTGTCGGCTTGCCTCACGGCATAAGGCAGCTGCTGGCTCAGCTGCTGGCTCAGATGCAAAGCAATCGCTGCCTTGGGGTTCGCATAGGCCTTACGGCCCAACTGCAACTGCTCAGCTACCGCCGCAAACGGCTCCACCGCAGCAACGTTTAACCCTGAACCGGCAAAGCGCACCGACACCCACTCCTGTACCACCGGCATTCCTTTTTGGTTTGGAATCGTGCCCTGCAGCACCATCACCACCTCACCTGGCTCCAGCCCTTCACTGAGCTGCAGCACCGGCGCACAGTGGCGGGGGAAGGTGATTTGGCCCCGATCAGCGAGCCAATCCACCAGGGGGTGCAGATCCCAGAGGTATTCCAGTTCGGGCCTGGCGCTGTCTTGCCGTCGGGCCTGCTCCAGGGCGCGCTGCAAGGCTGCCACCTCGGTGGACACCACCAGCCGTTGCCCGCTCTGGGGCCGGAGCTCCCGCGGATAGCGGTCGTAGCGCCGTTGCAGATCTGGCGGTGGCGTGATCTCGAGACGCTCCTGCTCAGGGAAGGTACGCAGGTCTAGCTTTTCGCCGCGACGATCCATCGCCTCCGCTACAGCGCCAAGGGCTTGATCCACATAGCCCCACAGGCTGGGATACAGGCTGAATGGCTTGCGCTGCTCTACAGCAATCGACTGGCTGGCTGCCACAGGAGCAGCTGTTTCTGCTTCTTCGCTGCTGGAAAAACCAAACATTTCCGCAAACAAATTGAGATCGCTGCTCTGCTCGAGGTAGGGCTTGGCATTGGCGTCCATACGCCGCTCGAGCCCCTCGGCATCACCGGCCTCAAACGCCTTGCCGATCTCTTCTTCCTCCACCTCGGCATCGAACACCCGCAGAAACACCGATGGATCGCCGATGTTGATCTGGGCCTGGTCGTCTTTACGGATCAGCACCCGCAGGATCTTCTCCGCATCGCCCATTCCCTCACTGCGTGAGCTCGTGAGCAAATAGCGAATTAGCGGCTGCATCGGCTGGCCGTAACGATCAATCCGACCATTGCGCTGTTGCAGCGTCATCAGCGACCAGGGAATATCGAAGTGCACCAACCTGTGGCTGAGGTAGTGCAGGTTCAAGCCTTCAGACGCCACTTCGGTAGCCACCAGGATGCGCACCGCATCTTTTTCCTGGGCGAACTGCTCCACCACTCGCGTTTGATCCACATCAGCCATGGCGCCATCAAGACCAACCACTGCTCCCTTGGGCAGGCTGAGGTCTGCAGCCAGGTGCTCCATCAAAAAGCGCTGGGTCTCGCGGCGCCCCGTAAAGATCACCAACCTGTCTTTGGGGTCTTTGCCACGCCAACTCCAATCGCCAGTGATCAACTGCAGCAGCCGCTGATATTTGGAAAAATCACTTGCCCCAATCACCGCCAGCAGGGGCTCTAATTCCTCCAGGGCTGCACAATCGGCCGGTGCTGGTGTGGCATTGGCCTGCAGGCGCTTGAGCCGGTTGCGCACTGTTTCCAGTGCCGCCATCGGGCTTGAAAGCAGGCTTTTGGCCAGGGTGGTTTTGAACAGCTGGCCTGCCTTGGCTTTGGAGTCGCTGTCCGGGAGCTCGAGATCCTTCAGCAGGGCAAATACCCGTTCTTCCCGTTCACTGGCCTGGCACTCGACATCAGCTGCATCACGCTCCTGCACGCTGCTGCGCAGATCAGCGATCACATCCTTACGGAAGCGCCGTACATACAGATCCTTGATGTCGTCTTTGGTGTACTTGCTCGGATCGGCGATGGCCGTGGGGTCGAGCATGTTCATCAGGCTCGCGAAACTCTCAGGTTTGCCGTCATGTGGCGTCGCCGACAGCAGGATCAATGTTTCCGAGCGGGTGGCTAGCCGTTCTGCTAAGCGAGCTCGCTGGCTCTTTTGCGCTCCTTTAGCTCGCTCGGCTACATTTTGGCACTCGTCGATGACGATGATGTCCCAGTTAGCATTGTCGAGATAGAAGCGGTAATCACGATCATTTTTGAGCGTATCGACTGAAACGATCGCTTTGTCGTAGTAGTGAAAGGGGTTCTGATTGGTGGGAATATGCTGCCGAATTCGTTGGATACCTACCGAATCAAGCCGCACCAGAGGGATCGAAAACCGCGTCCAGAATTCTTTTTGAAACTGCACCAGCATGCTTTTGCTGGTAACAACCAGGATCCGCTTGCCGCGCCCGCGGCGAATCATTTCGCTGCAGAGGATGCCGCACTCCAGGGTTTTGCCCAGGCCCACCGCATCGGCGATTAGCAGCCGTGCCCGCGGCATCGCCAGGGCTTTAGCTGCTGGCTGCAGCTGGTAAGGAAGCGCATCCATGGCTGCCATATGCCCCACTGCCAGCGCGGCATCGGTGGGCACGGTGCGGCGCAGATGCGCCTCAAGGAAAAGCAGGCTGTCGCGGTATTGCGGTGAGGGGTCGGCCACCAGGGCCGTTTCCTCTGGCTGCAGCACCTTGAAGCTGCCGGCCTCTTGCTCCACCGCCACCAAAAAGCGGGCCTCTTTCTCCCGCAGAAAAGGAGACACCCCCACCACATCCACCACCTGCTGGCCGTCAGAGCTGCGGCCCAGGCTGCGCACCAGCCATTCAGCACTACGGCACTCGATGCGGGCTCCGGGGGCGAGGACGGCTTCTGGCATCAGGGAGCGGCGGAAAACCAGAATTGTGTGCTGTGGCGACAGCTCGTTATCACAACAGTCTGCGCTGTTTTGCTGCAATTGCCAGTCAACTCGTCACCTCCGAAACGCTTATCAGTACTGGCATTTAATGCAGATCCTGCATCGCTTGAGCCCGATTGATCTGCACCCTCAACAACCGCAGACATAGCCGTGCTGCCTTGCTGTGAGCCGCACTGCGGGGCAGCAGCAGCCATAGCTGCTCGATCAACGGTGGCTGCGCTGCAAGCTGCACCAGAGCATTGGCCTTGAGCCAGCCAGGCACAAGCAAGTCAGCGCAGATCGGCATCGCCAGCTGACGGTCGCGGGCCCGCTTGAGCCAGGCGGCAGGTTCCTGGCAGGCCTCTGGTTGCTGCGCCACCCCAAGGCCGTGCCACTCCAGGGCTTGATGCAGCAGTGGCAGCGCACCCCGGCGAGGAAGCAACACCTGCTTTGCTTCTGTATTTGTGGCCACCAGCTGCAAGGCCAGCTGACCCAGGGGCATGGCGGTTAGTCCGTCCCATTTGGGCGATTGACCTGACTGCAGCTGCTGCTCCAAGCAGAAGGAGCTAATGATTGCGCCATCAAGCAGGCCATGGCTCACAAGTTCGGCCCAATGCTCAGCGCTGCGGAAGCGTGGCGGCACCAGCTGCACGTCCGACATGCCATGCAAAAGGCTTTGGTGCAGCAGGTCTGTACCGAGCCGGATCATGCCAGCCATCAGCCGGTGCTCCCTGTAGGCCAGCCGCAGATACCCCAGGCAACTGTTGTGGCCGTGGCGGCAAACGGGCGCTCCACGGCGCGGCAGCAACTGGAATTGCTGCTGCATCAACTGCAGGCTGCGGCATACCGTCGATTGGTGCATCGCAAGCGCCGCACCTGCCTTGGCCTGGGAGCCAGCTAGCTCAAGGAAATCGAGGATGTGCAGATCCTCTAAGGGCGTTGGAGGCGCGTAGGAGTTCTCATCCCGCCGTGGTGTGGAGCGGGCGCTACTGCTGCAGGAGTTGGCCAAGGGAGGCAGAAGGTGTTGCTGAATGCAGCGTCAACGCTGCGGGGGCTGGCAATGCTCTTTTTCGTGCGAAATAGTGGAAGCCCCCGTTGCCTCTGCCGCGATGGCGACCCTGCGCTGCCACCTGCTGATTGGCCAGCCCGCCAGCGGCAAAACCACGTTGGCGCAAGTATTGGCGCCGTTGCTCACTGGCACAGGTGAGGCCCCAGCGCTGGTGCTTTCCACCGACGTGATCCGCGCTGAGGTGTTTGGTGATGCAGCAGTGCAGGGCCCCTGGGTGGATATCCAGCAGCGGCTGCACCAGCGCATTCAAGAGGCCGTGGCCGCTGGCACTCCAGTGATCGTGGATGCCACCCATGCCCGCCGCGCCTGGCGGCTGGCGATCACCCAGGCGCTGCCTCTGCCTGCGCCTGTGGAGTGGATTGGCTGGTGGCTCTACACAGACCTGCCCACCTCGCTGGAGTGGAACAGCCGGCGCCAGCGAGCCGTGCCGGTGCCGGTGATCCAGGAGATGGCCGCTGCTCTTGCCGATCCCCATTTCGGGCCGTGCCGGGCAGAAGGGTTTGCGGCGATCTGCGCGGTAGTTCCTACCCATCACAGCGAGCTGACGCCGGTGCTGCAGGCTGAACTGGCCGGGCTGGATAAGCGCATCCGCTCTGCCACCAACCGTGAGCGCAAGCTGCAGCGCCACGGCTACTCGCGGCTGCTTGATCTCGAGCGGCTGCTGTATCTGATCCGGCTGCTGAGCAGCTGGCCTGATCTGTCGCCAACTGATCCAGCCAGCACCGAGGAGTTGGAGGCGATCCTCTCGCCGCTGCCCCAGGGTGATTTGGCGGCTCGTGCTGCGGCGTTTCTAGGCCAGTTGCATGGCCAGTGTTTTGCTGATGCCACTGCGATCCGCAGTGATCTGGCCTGGCTGGAGGCCAATGGTTTCTGCAGTGCCGTGCCGGTGTCTGGGCCTATCCAGCTGGCAGAGGTTCCCCAGCGCAAGCGTGGTGATGTTGCCAGTGGTGCAAGCCATGGCGGGCTGCCGCCCATGGGCGATGGGCCGGTGTTTCTGCGGGTGATGACCCTGCTGCGTCATCTGCTGCAGCAGCCCTTTGATCGGCCGGCAGAGCGCGGCGCCAACCTGCACCAGCATCTGATTGCCGCCACCGAGGCCATCCCTGGTGCCTACCTCAGTGGTGAAACGGCAACGCTGCGTAAGGACCTCGAGAAGATCCTTACCCCCTACGGCTTCCGCAACCGCAACGACAACGTTCGCCACGGCTACTGCCTGGGCACGGCCGTGCTTTCTCCGCCGCGCCTGCGGGAGCTGCACAACGTGGTGCGCCAGACCGCCGGCCGCCTGGCGGATCCCTCCGCGCAGGATTTGCTGGCTGAACTGGATGAGCGACTGGGCTGGGCGGGGATCAGCGCCGACGCCATGCCACCGGTGCGCAGTTACGCCCGCCATGCAGTGGTGGACACCGCTTTGGTGCGGCGCGATTCTTTGGCTGCCCCGCGGCGCGCCGAGGTGATCGAGGCCGCGATCGTGGAACACCGCCGCGTGCAGCTGCAGCGCTACCCGGGGGTGGGCAGCTTTGCCGACAGTCCCGAGGGTGAGCTGCGGGTGTGGCCGCTGCAGCTGATCTTCCACAACGTGGGCTGGTATCTCCTCTTTGAAGAGGACCAGGTGGGCCACGAGCAAGGGCTCATCCGCAGCGAACGGCTCGATCGCCTCGCCTCTCCCCCCAGCAACGGAGACCTACGCCGCAGCCCGGAAGAGCACGCCGCCGCCCTGGCACGGCTGGAGCGCTTGCTGCACCACAGCGGTGGCATTTACTTCGGGAGTGATGTGTTGCAGCAGCTGGCGATTGCCAGCACGTCGGCCCAGCGCCGCAGCCAGGCGCTCACCACCCTGCGTTTTTGCTGCGCCCCCTGGGCTTTTGCCTTTATCCGCGAGGGCCTGCAGCGCTACCCGATCGAGCACACCCGCTTCTCCAAGCCGCTGCCTGGCGATAGCTGGTGGCACCACCCCAAGGCGCCGCACCTGCTGGAGCCAGGCCCTACCGACTCCAGCCACCCCTATCCGGTGGAGCTGGACCTACCTCTCTGGACCGTGGCCGCTGATGTCGATCTACGCAGCTGGCTGTTTGCCTTTGGCGGAGGCATCCGCATCGAAAACCCTAATGCGCTCAGGCAAGAGCTGGTGGACAGAAGCCGGGAGGCGATCGAGGCCAATGGCAGCCGGCAGCCAAGTTCAGAGCCTGCTGAGCAAGCACTGCGCAGCCGTTTTTCCAATCGGCTGCGTAGTGACTGAGTCATTCACTACGCAGCCACGACTAAATCCCGCTGAGCAATTGATGGAAGGCCCCTGAGAAGTGGCCGGGTTCCTCGCTTTGCCGGCGCGGGTGGAACCCTTTTGACACTGAAAGCAGCCGCCTAAAGAGATAGCCCCAAAACGCTTGAGCACGCTTTGGGGACCTTTTTGGGGACTAGCCTTGAAGGCCTATCGGTGAAAAGTCAATCGGGGCGACAGGATTCGAACCTGCGACCTAGTGCTCCCAAAGCACCCGCGCTACCAAGCTGCGCCACGCCCCGTCGCTGATGAGCTTAAGGGTGCGTCGGCGCCATCAGGCAAGGCTCAGCGGCCTAGGGATCGGATCAGGTCCAGGAGGTTGCCACCAGCGGCTGGCGGCTCGACGGCTCGATCGATAAACCAGAGATAGCCGGCGAGGACATTCAGCCCAATAACCGGTAGCCAGACCCGCCAAGCCTCTGGCAGTTTCATCTCATTCGCAGACAGGCCAACCCACCATCCTTTTCAAAGCGGGGCAGGCCTGGGCAGACCTGGGCAGTTGACAATGCAATTTCACGCCTATAGTACGGGTGTATTAATTGCCCAGGGTCATGATTTCCACCCCGGCATCCGCCCCGGTTTCCTCCCCGTACGCCGTCTTCCGCGCCGAAGAGTGGACGTCACATTTGCAGACCTTTTGCGCTGCTCCAGTCCGGGGTCACCCCCAGTCCCCTGGCCCTCGCCAGGGCTCGGTGCTGGTGCAGGGCGAATTATTTGAATTCATGCTCCCCGCTCCTAGCTAGTGTTGAAATCAACACGCGGGGTCCTGGTCATGGTGATGAGCTCCGGCAATGGCGACTCAACTGATATCGGTCGCTCGGTGATGAAGTGGGGGCGAGATGGCGAATTGTCCGTCCTCGACCTGCGCTCAATCCTGGAGCGACTCAGCGCCGTAGATGAGCAAGCTGCCGGGCTGATGGATTGCCCCTTAAATCCGCCCAACTAATTCCTTGGCAGTCAGTTACTCAGCGGCTAAGGCAATGCAGTCGATTTCAACCCGAGCCCCCTTGGGCAGAGCCGCCACTTCGACGCAGGCCCGAGCTGGCGAAACCCCATCGCTAAATAGCTCCGCATAAATCGCATTAACCCGAGCGAAATCGCCCAGGTCTGCCAGAAAGACCGTGGTGCGCAGCACCTGTCCTGGGCTGCTGCCGCCAGCTTCCAGCACGGCCTGCAAGTTGCTGAGCACCTGGCGGGTCTCGGCCTCCACATCGCCAGCCCCCACCATCAAGCCAGTGCTGGGATCCAGGGCGATCTGACCGGAGCAATACAGCACTCCCCCCGCCTTCACCGCCTGGTTGTAAGGGCCTACTGGCGCAGGGGCGCTGGCGGTGATTACGGCTTCGGGCTGCATCAGGTGACTCATGCCAGGTCAGGATGGTGGCTGAGCCTATGGCCCTTGCCGGTCCTGCGCCGATCGCCAGCCCCCTTGCCGAGCTGATGCCTGCCGAGTTGCCGTTGCGCGAACACGTGCAGCTGCAAGGCCTGTGGCACCGCTACGCCAATGCCACAGCAGGCGACTGGACGTTGCAGGGCATTGATCTAGCCCTTCATCAGGGCGAATTGGTGGGCTTGCTTGGACCCTCCGGTTGCGGCAAAACCACCCTGCTGCGCTTGATCGCTGGCTTTGAGCGGCCAGAGCGCGGTTCTGTTTTGATCGACGGCCGGGCCGTGGCCGGTCCCGGCCGCTGGCTGCCACCGGAGCGCCGCGGCGTTGGCATGGTTTTCCAGGACTACGCCCTGTTCCCCCACCTCGACGCCTGGCGCAATGCCTGTTTTGGCCTGCGGCGGGGTCAGGACAGCAGCCGGGCTAGCTGGTTGATGGAGCTGCTCGGGCTCAATGGCTTGGAGTGCCGCTATCCCCACGAGCTTTCGGGCGGTCAGCGCCAGCGGCTCGCCTTGGCCCGGGCCCTGGCGCCGGGCCCCTCCGTGGTGCTCCTCGATGAACCCTTCTCAAACCTCGATGTGGAGGTGCGCCTGCGGCTGCGCAGCGAGCTGCCCGCCGTGCTTTCGCGCTGTGGTGCCAGCGGCCTGATCGTTACCCACGATCCCGAAGAAGCACTCGCCATCTGTGATCGAGTGGCGGTGTTGCGCGATGGGGGGCTGCATCAATGCGCCAGCCCCAGGCACCTGGTGCAGCACCCCGCCACCTCCTTTGTGGGGCGCTTTGTGCTCCAAGGCAACCTGCTGCCGGCCCAGCGGTGTGGTGAGCAGGTGATCACAGCTCTAGGAAGCCTGCACGCCACAGCCGGCTCCTCCCGGCTGCCCCAAGGGGGAACTGCAGGTGAAAGCGAGGAGGTGCTGGTCAGTCCTGAGGCGATTGGTCTCCATCCAGATGCGGAGGGCGAGGCCTGGGTGCAGGGGCGCGAATTCCTGGGCCGGGAATGGCTCTACCGAGTGCAGCTCGGTGATCTGAAACTGCGGCTGCGCTTGCCTTTGGAGGCCGAATACAGCCGGGGCCAACGCTGCCTGCTAGCCCTGCGCCCCGGAGCCCTTGGTGTGCTCTTCCCATCCCAGCAGGCGCTGCAGGTTGACCCCCCTGCCCAGCGGCCCTAGCTGGGCCAGTGATCCTTACTGAGCCGCAGCTCGGCCAACTGCTCCGGGCTGCTAGCTCGCACAAACAAATTTGTGGCTCGCTCCAGCTCCACGCTGCTGGGGATGGTGGCTTCGCCCCGGGCCCGCGCCGCCCCAACCGCCGTCAGCCGCGCCTCGATAGCACCGGCACAGGGATCGCTGGCTGCCACCACCGCGGCGGCCCAGCCCAAATTGGCTTGCGTGTATTCATGGGCGCACCACACCTTGGTGGCTGCCGGTAGCTGGGCCAGCCGCTGCAGCGATGCATGCATGTCGGCTGCGCTGCCCTCAAACAATCTCCCGCAACCCCCGGCAAACAGGGTGTCGCCGCAGAACAGGTGCCCGGAAGCGGGCAGGTAGTAGGCGATGTGGGCGCGGGTATGCCCCGGCACGGCGATCACCTGCACCTGCTCACCCAGCAACTCAACGCTGTCGCCATCGCCCACCCCCATGGTTTGCAGCGGAATTCGCAGCAGGTCGTCGCGGCTAGCCAGCACCGCCGCCTTGGGCCAGCGGGCCAGCAGTCCGGGGGTGCCGCCGATATGGTCGCTGTGGTGGTGGGTGTGCAGGATCGCCACCAGCTCCAGCCCCTGCTGCTCGAGGGCAGCGATCACTGGCTCTGCCACGGCAGGATCGACCACCACCGCCTGGCCCTGGCGCTGCATCAGAAAGATGTAGTTGTCGCGCAGTACCGGAATCAGCCCGACGCTGAGTTGCTGCATCGTTAAAGTCCAGTTTGTGGCGCCTTTCCATGATCACCGCTGCAGCCCCGGCATGATCACCGTCGCCCTCGCTAAAGGTGCCCTGCTGAAGGATTCGGTGGCCCGTTTTGCGGCCGCTGGTCTCGATTTCGCTGGCCTGCTTGAGCCCGGCAACCGCCAGTTGATGGTGCCCAGCGCCTGCGGTCAGGCCCGGGCCCTGCTGGTGCGCAATGCCGATGTGCCCGTCTACGTGGCCTACGGCCAGGCCCAGCTCGGCGTGGTGGGCTACGACGTGATCCGCGAACACCAGCTGCCGGTAGCCCAGCTGCTCGATCTGGGTTTCGGTGGTTGCCGCATGAGCGTGGCGGTGAAGGCAAGTAGTGGCTATCGGCGCGCTTCCGACCTGCCCGCCCACTGCCGCGTTGCTAGCAAATTCACCGGCTGCGCCCAGGCCTTCTTTGATGCCCTCGACCTACCGGTGGAGTTGATCCATCTAGCTGGATCGGTAGAGCTGGGACCGATTACCGGCATGAGTGAGGCGATCGTCGATCTGGTAGCCACCGGTCGCACCCTGGAGGAAAACGGCCTGATCGCCATTGAAGATCTTTTCCACTCCACCGCCAGGCTGGTGGGCCACCCCTTAGCTCTGCGACTCGACGACGGTCCCCTACAGGCAATCGTCGACCGCATCGCTCTGGTTGCCAACCCCCGAGGTAGCTGATGGCAGGCCTTGACCGGCAACGCCTGGCCCGCCTGCTGCCCTACCTCGGCCGTGATCGCCGCCGCCTCGGCCTCACCCTGCTGCTGCTGATCCCGGTGGCCTTCGCCGCTGCGGTGCAGCCGCTGCTGGTGGGCCAGGCAATCGCCGTGTTGCGGCGAGAGCCCACCCTGGGCTGGCTTGATGGCATGGCGGTGCCGGAGGCCCTGCGCCTGCTGGTGCTGTTGCTGCTTGGTGCGGTGATGCTGCGTCTGGGTTTGCAGGGCATCCAAACCTTCAACGTTCAGGCCGTTGGCCAGCGGCTCACCGCCCGCATCCGCGACGACCTGTTTGCCCACGCCATGGCACTGTCGCTGCGCTTCCACGACCGCACTCCCGTTGGCAAGCTGCTCACCCGGCTCACCAGTGATGTCGATGCCCTAGCGGAGGTGTTTGGCAGTGGCGCCGTGGGTGTGCTGGCGGACCTGGTCACCCTGCTGGTGATCGCAGTCACGATGATCTCGATCGAGTGGCGGCTCGGACTGCTTCTGCTGGTCAGCCAGGTGCCGGTGGTGCTCGGCATTCTTTGGTTGCAAGGTCGCTTCCGTAAGGCCAACTACCGGGTGCGCGAGGAGCTCAGCCAGCTAAATGCCGATCTGCAGGAAAACCTCCAGGGCTTGGAAGTGGTGCAGATGTTCCGCCGCGAGGCCACCAACAGCGCCCGTTTCTCCCAGGTCACCGCCGCCTATCGCGAGGCCGTCAACGGCACAATCCTGTTTGACAGCGCCATCTCGGCCTTCATCGAATGGGTAGCCCTGACCGCCGTGGCCGTGGTGCTTGCCCTGGGCGGCTGGATGGTGCTCGGCAGTGCCATGGGCCTAGGCACCCTCACCACCTTCATCCTTTATTCCCAGCGGTTGTTTGATCCCCTGCGCCAGCTGGCGGAGCGCTTCACCCAGATCCAGGGGGGCCTCACCGCTGTTGAACGCATCGGCGAGCTGCTCGAGCAACCGATCGAGATCGCTGATCTACCAGCTAGCGAACGCTCTGCTGCAGCCATTCAGAGCGGCAGTAAGCGGGCCAGTGCTGGTGAAGTGATCTTCGACAACGTGTCTTTTGCCTATCGAGAAGACGACCCGATCCTCACCGATCTTTCCTTCCGCATTGCTCCCGGTGAACACGTGGCCCTTGTGGGCCCTACCGGCTCAGGCAAAACCACCGTGATCCGGCTGTTGTGCCGGCTCTATGAGCCCCAGCGCGGCCGGATCCTGCTCGATGGCATCGACATCCGCCAATTGCCGATTCCCACCCTGCGTCAGCGGCTAGGGGTGGTCCTGCAGGACACCTTCCTGTTCAGCGGCAACGTGGCCGACAATCTGCGCCTCGACGCCCCGATCAGCAGCGAAGCCCTGCATCAGATCTGCGCTGAGCTTGGCCTAGAGCCCCTGCTGCGGCGCCTGCCTGATGGGCTGGCCACCGAGCTGCGTGAGCGCGGTGGCAACCTCTCCTCCGGCGAGCGCCAACTCCTCTCAGTGGCCCGAGTGGCGATCCGCGATCCGTCAGTGCTGGTGATGGATGAGGCCACGGCCTTTATGGATCCCTCCACCGAAGCCACCCTGCAGCGGGATCTTTCTCGCCTGCTGCAGCAGCGCACCGCCATCGTGATTGCCCACCGCCTTGCCACGGTGGAGGCGGCAGATCGCATCTTGGTGTTGCGCAAGGGGCACTTGATTGAGCAGGGCAGCCACAGCGAGTTGCGCCTGGCGGGGGGTGTCTATGCCCAGCTGGCCGACCTGCAGGAGCGGGGCTTGGCGGCGCTCTGAATCAGTCTTCAGACCCTGGCAACTGGCTGCTTGGCAACCGGCTGAGCCACTGCTGAATCGGCGCAGCCAGTTGCTCAGGCATCTGGCCCATCGGCAGGTGGCCAGCTCCAGCCAGCTCGATGAACTCGTGCTCTGGGGCGTAACCGGCCAGATGGCGCACATAGCGAGATGCCATCACCTGGTCACGTTCGCCGGCAATCCACAGGCTTGGCACCTGCAGGCGGGCAGTGAGCTGGGGCAGCTGGCGCACCGCCCCAGGGCCGGTGCTGCAGGCCAGCAGGCCCTGGGCTGCCCGGCGCTCGGCGAGCAGGGGGCTGCGCACCGGATCGCTGCCCGGCAGCTCCGCCAGCCAGCCAGGACGCCAGCGCAAAAACAGGGCGCCGCCACGGCGCACCTGGGCAAAGGCTCGCGGCTGATAGACACCACCGCCGGCGGCGATCTGGATCACCCCCACCAGTTGCTCGCCCAGTAGGGGCGCCGCATGCAGGGCGATGCTGCCCCCGAGGGAATGGCCCAGCAGCACTATTGGTCTGCCGCCCGCCTGCTCCTGGGCCGCTGCAGCTAGCCAGCGGCCGTAGCTGGCCAGGTTTGGCTGCAGCCCCCGGGGCCTGGGCCGCTGGCCGAAGCCCGGTAAATCCGGACTCCACAGCTCCCAGCGTGGTGCCAGCGCTGCGGCTAGGGGCGTCCACAACCTGCCTGCCAGCAGCCAGCCATGCAGTGCCACCAGCAGGGGGGAGGGGGCTTGGTACACCAGCGCTCGGCAACCCGGGCCCCCCAGGCTGGCGCAGCGATCGCAACTCGAACGACCATCGGGCAGGATCGTTCCATTGCGTTGCACCCGCCCCTGTGGCTTCGGCCGAGCTCCTCACCAGCCTCTACGGGGACCAGCACCGGCTCTGCCCCACGCCCAATTCCCAGCTCAGCCTGGTGCTCAGCCGCGAGCGGGAAATCGACTTGTTCGAGCTTGAGCGGCTCTGCGATGCCGTGGGCTGGAGCCGCCGGCCCCTGCGCCGCGTGCGCAAAGCCCTCCAGCACAGCCTGCTGAGGGTGGGTCTGTGGCGCCACGACCCCCGGATGCCAAAGCTGGTGGGCTTCGCCCGCTGCACCGGCGATGGCGTCGTCGAGGCCACCGTCTGGGACGTGGCAGTACATCCCCTTTATCAAGGTGCTGGGCTGGGCAAGCAGTTGATGGTTTACGTCCTCGATCAGCTGCGCTCGATGGAAGTGGATCGGGTCAGCCTGTTTGCCGACCCAGAGGTGGTGGCCTTCTATGTCGCCCAGGGCTGGGAACTTGAACCGCTGCAGCGCCGTTGCGCTTTCTGGTATTCGCCCTAGCGCCGGCTCATTTCACCGGTTTCGTAGTAACGGCTAGCGAGCTCCTCGGCGCTGCCGCCCCGCCGCCAGGCCCGCCGCAGCTGGGCGTTGCTAAGTGCCGTCTGCCATACGCCCAGCTGCTGCCAGCGGCGACCATCAACCCTCAGCTGGGCACCCAGCGGCCTTAGCCGGCAGTGGCGCCGCAGCCGCAGCACCAGCTCCAGGTCTTCCATCAGGGGTAAGGGCAGCAGGCCCCCTGCCCGCTGCAGCAGCGATCGGGGCAGCAGCAAGCCCTGGTCGCCATAGGGCAGCTGCCGCCAGCGGCTGCGCAGCGCTACTCCCGCCTCCACCAACCGCAGGCCAAGGCCAGCCCCAGCGATCCTCAGGTCGAAATACCAGGCCGCATCGATATGTTTTGGCCCATCGCGGTCGATAGCCCGTGCCACGGCCTGCTGCCAGCGCTCTGGCAGGCGTGCATCGGCATGCAGCAGCAGTAGCCAGGTGCCGCTGCTGCTTTCAACTCCCAAGCCGAACTGCCTCCCCCGGCCGGGGGGGCTGGCCAGCACCTGGGCACCGGCTAGGGCCGCCACCCGGGCGCTGGCATCGGCGCTGCCGCCATCTACCACCACAATCTCCTTCAGCAACTCCCACCCCGCCGCCAGATCGGCCAGCAACAGAGGCAGCCGCGGCGCCTCATTGCGGGCCGCAATCACCACGGAGATTTTTGGGGTGATCAGCGCCATGGCAGCAGGTCCCTGGCCCAGTCGAGGTCGCCGCGGCGGGTTAGCAGTTCCGGCTCCAGACCCCGACGCGCCATTGCCGCCAGGGTTTGCTCGAGCACCTGCGCTCCCCCCCAGGCGATGCCTGCGAGCAGCTCCGGCTCGGGACGCCGCAGCCCAATCAGCCAGTAGCCCCCATCGAGAGCCGGGCCCAACACCCCCTGGCAGTGCCCAAGGGACGTAAAGGCGGCTGAAAGGTCGCTGGCTTCGAGCTCGGGCAGGTCGCTGCCGATCAGCACCACCTTGCTGGCCCCCTCCCTGGCGGCACGCTGAAACTGGCGCTGCATGCGCAATCCCAGAGCCCCTCGCCCCTGAAGCACGGTTCTGTCCGCCCCGAGCGCCTGGCCCCATCGGCTGGCGGCGAGGCCACCCAAGCCCTCAACGGCAAGCACAAGTTCAAGGCCGTAACCCTGGCGGGCATCCCTAGCCGCCGCCAGGGTGTGAACTGTTAGCCGCGCCTGAATTTGGGCGGCCCTGGCCGCGCCAAGCTCCTGGGCCAAGCGTCGCTTGCAACGGCCCGGAGCCGGCCAGCGGGCCATCACGATCAGCTGGCGACTGCAGGTAGCACTCACCCCTGGCGAGGCAGTTCTGCTGGCTTTAGCTGCAGGGTCAGCCGCCCGTCGCCGCGACGCAGGGATACGGCCAAGGGCTGACCCACCCGGCCCTGGTCCACGGCCAGCTGCACCTCGGAGGGGTTCTTTACGGCCTTGCCTCCCACCTGGTCGATCAGGTCGCAGGGCTTGAGGCCACCCTCTGAGGCTGGGCTGCCGGGCATCACCTCCACCACCACCACCCCATTCACCTCGGGTAGCCGGCATTCATCGGTGCTGGCGTTGATCTCTTTAGCCAACTGGGGCGTGAGGGCCTGCAGTCGTACGCCGATGTAGGGATGGCTGGCGGAGCCCTTCTCGAGGATCTGGGCGGCGATCTGGCGAGCAACGTTGATTGGGATCGCAAAACTCAGGCCGGCGCCTGGGGCCTGACGGATGGCTGTATTGATGCCGATCACCTGACCCCGGTCATTGATTAGGGGGCCGCCACTGTTGCCGGGATTCACGGCGGCGTCGGTCTGGATGTAGGGCACGCGCTGGCCCTCACCTACCGCATTGGTGCGCTGGATCGCGCTGATGATTCCAGCTGTGACGGTGTTGTCGAGGCCCAGCGGATTGCCAATGGCGATGGCCCACTCGCCCGGGCGCACCTTGGCTGAATCTCCCAGAGGAGCCACCGGCAGCTTGGAGGCCACCACCTTCACTACCGCTACATCGGTGAGCGGATCGCTGCCGAGCACCTTGCCAGTGAAGCTGCGGCCATCGGGCAGGGTCACAGTCACTTCACTGGCTCCTTCCACCACGTGGGCATTGGTGAGCAACACTCCGTCAGAACGGGTGATGAAGCCCGAGCCCTGGCCCTGCTGCTGCTGAATGGTGGGTCCGCGGCCAAACAGGCCGCCCAGGGGGTTCACCAGGCGCTTGACGGTGTCGATTCGCACTACGGCTGGCCCCACCTTGGCCACCGCATCAACGATCAGGGTGTTGCCCTGCTGCAGCGGCGGCGTTGGGGGTGCATCACTGATCGGTGTCTGGGTGCTCTGGCGGCCATGCAGCCCAGGCAGCCCTTGGCTGCAGCCCACCAGCAGCAGCGCTGCAGGGGCGACTAGCGCAGCTCGACAGCGGGGGGAGAGGCGGAGCATGGGGATGG
The DNA here is from genome assembly GCF_024345755.1 of Cyanobium sp. L1E-Cus. Classification (NCBI taxonomy): domain Bacteria; kingdom Bacillati; phylum Cyanobacteriota; class Cyanophyceae; order Synechococcales; family Prochlorococcaceae; genus Cyanobium; species Cyanobium sp. L1E-Cus. Next base: position 152,354 of record NZ_JAGQBS010000004.1, read on the forward strand.
AACTGGGCCAGGTCTGAATCCGTTTCATTAAAGACGGCTCTGCTGCGCAACCATGCGTAGATTCGGCTACTTCGATACGGCGGAACTCGGTGCAGCAGGGAGAGGAGCTGTGGCACCAGGTTCAGCAGGCCCTGCAGGCCAACCTCAGCAAGCCCACCTTTGAGACCTGGATACGACCGGCTCGCTGTCAGGGATTTGAGGCCGGCCAGCTTCAGCTTGAGGCCCCCAATAGCTTTGCTTGTGGCTGGCTGCGCAAGAACTACCTCGGCACGATCGAGGCGGTTGCCAGTGAGATCGCAGGCCGCCAGGTTCAGGTTCGGGTTTCCGCAGCCAGCGGTGATGACATCATTGCGGCGTCCGCCAGTGGTGCAGTGGCGGTTTTGGCTCCGGTGGCAGTGACCAGTCGTGATGCCGCGCCACGGGCTACGGGCGAGACCCCCCGAAAATTGGCGCCGGGCCTCAACCCTCGCTACGTGTTCAACCGCTTCGTGGTTGGACCAAACAGCCGCATGGCCCACGCTGCGTCCCTAGCGGTAGCCGAGGCACCGGGCCGGGAGTTCAACCCCCTATTTCTGTGCGGTGGAGTCGGGCTGGGCAAAACCCATCTAATGCAGGCGATCGGCCATTACCGACTTGAAATCAACCCCGAGGCGCGGGTGTTCTACGTGAGCACCGAAACCTTCACCAACGACCTGATCCAGGCGATCCGCAAGGACGGCATGCAGGCCTTCCGCGACCGTTACCGCGCTGCCGACCTGATCCTGGTAGACGACATTCAATTCATTGAGGGCAAGGAATACACCCAGGAGGAGTTTTTCCACACCTTCAACGCCCTGCACGAGGCGGGCCGCCAGATCGTGATTGCCTCCGATCGCCCTCCCTCCCAGATTCCTCGATTGCAGGAGCGGCTGATCTCCCGCTTCTCGATGGGCCTCATTGCCGATATCCAGGCTCCGGACCTGGAAACCCGCATGGCGATCCTGCACAAGAAGGCCGAGCAGGAGCAGATGGTGCTGCCCCGCGACCTGATCCAGTTCATCGCCGGCCGTTTCACCTCCAACATCCGCGAGCTGGAAGGGGCACTAACCCGGGCGGTGGCCTTCGCCTCGATCACCGGCCTGCCGATGACGGTGGAATCGGTGGCCCCCATGCTCGATCCCGGTGGTGGGGATGTGGAGGTGAAGCCGGTCCAGGTAATCGAGAAGGTGGCCGAGGTGTTCGGTGTGGGCGTAGAAGAGATGCGCAGCGCTAGCCGCAAGCGAGCCGTCAGTCAGGCCCGCCAGGTGGGTATGTACCTGATGCGCCAGAGCACCAATTTGAGCCTGCCGCGCATCGGCGAGGCTTTTGGTGGCAAGGATCACTCCACGGTGATGTATGCCGTTGAGCAAATCGACCGCAAACTCAATAGCGATCCGGTTCTTTCACGCCAAGTGCAGCAGGTGCGAGACCTGCTGCAGATTGACTCTCGAAAACGTCGTTAAAGCTCTGCTAAAATTATATTAAATTTAGCGGCACCCCTGCACTGAAATCCTGTAGCTGAAGCCCAAGGCGCCGGGATCCTTGCTTGCCCCTACTTTGAAATTCATCTGGGTTGCCTGCTTGCCGGGCACGCTTGCAAAGGGGCCGAACATTTTGCCTGTGCCCATCGGCGGATTCATCTCTGTATTGAACATCTGCAGGCTTGAGCCATCGCTGAACTTCATGTAGGCCTCAACGGGGTACTTGGCCTTTGGGTCGGAGCTGTTGGCGGTGAAAAAGAACTTGAAGCTGGTGTAAGGCTGGTCCACCAGAAAGTCGGTGTTCCAGTTGGTGCGACCGAAGGCCATTCCGATCGGGGTTACCTTGGCCGCTCCCACCGATTTGGACACGATCCGTGAGCTGCCATTTCCCCCAACCGGTTGCAGAAAGGTGCATGTGGGGGCCGCACCGGCACTGCCGCCCCAAAGGGCCACTCCCAGGGCAAATCCGGCTGCGGTAAGGCGTGTAAGTGACATGGGGCGATCAAATCAGCTCTGATTTTAGGTTAGGGGCCTAGATGGGTCTAGTCCCTCTACTTCACCGTCAAATACACGGCTAGCCGTGATGTCTTCTGCCTCGATCGTCATCAGGTCGAGCTTGGTTAGGGGGCTACCGATGCGGCTGAATAGGCGGTTGGCCTGGCGCATTCGCGCTCTATCAATGGCGTTACGAATGGAGCGAGCATTGGCGAAGAAGGGCAACTGCATGCGCCGGTGGATGTAGTCAGCAAAAGCTGCAGTGGCCTCCTGGCTGAAGCGGTAGTTTTCTGCGGCTAGCACTAGTTGGGCAATGGCAAGCAGTTCCTCGGCGCTATAGTCCGGGAAATCGATATGGTTTGCTACACGGGATGAGAGCCCTGGATTAGATTGATAAAAAATATCCATTCGATCTTTGTAGCCCGCAAAAATTACTACTAAGTCGTCGCGATTACCCTCCATTACCTGCAGCAATATTTCGATGGCTTCGGCGCCGTAATCCCTTTCATTTTCTGGTCGATAGAGGTAGTAAGCCTCATCGATAAAGAGCACGCCGCCCATTGCCTTCTTGAGCATTTCCCGGGTTTTTGGCGCGGTGTGGCCGATGTATTGCCCCACCAGATCGTCGCGGGTTGCGGTCACCACATGGCCTTTGCGCACATAGCCGAGACCGTGCAGGATTTTGCTCATCCGAGCGGCGACTGTGGTTTTGCCAGTGCCCGGTCGCCCCGTGAATGACATGTGCAGACTGGGCGGCTTGGTCTCGAGCCCCACTTGCTGCCTGGCCCTGTCGACCACCAGTAAGGCTGCGATTTCTCGGATGCGCGCCTTCACCGGCCGTAGGCCGATCAGCTCCAGGTCGAGTTGATCAAGCATCGCCTGAATGCCAGCTCCTTCATAGGCCGCCTGTAGATCAATCACCGTGTCGTTGCCGGGGACTGGGAGTGTCAACAGACCAGAGCATCAATTGCTGCTGTGAAGGCCCAGTCTGCTGCTTCGATTGGGGAGTCTTCAGTTTCGGCGCGCAGGGTCAGGTTCACGTAGGTGCGCCCGAAGCTGATATCAGGGAAGCGTTGTTCGGTCTCGCAGAGGGCATTGAGCCTCTCCAGAAAGTCTCTGGTGCTGGCGTAGTCGCTGAATTCAATGCGCCGCTCCAGCCTTTCGGCCTGCTCGGGTTTGGGGCGCGGGGTCCAGGGTTGGTCCATTACTTGAAGCTAAAACAGGTCATTTGGGGCTCAGTCAAGGCAAGATCAGTCAAGGCAAGATCAGTCAAGGCAATCTCAGTCAAGGCAATCAGTGCGGGCAGTGGCCAGGCGGGAGGCCCAGGCTGCGGCATAGGCGCGGTTTGCTGCCTGGGCTGCTGGTTCGCTGCTATTGAGCGGCTGGGGGAAGGTGCCACGTATCGCCGCATTGGTGACACAAAACATCGACTTCTGGAAGCTCATGCAGATTTTCACCCGCACATCCCCCTCCCCCCGAGTGCGCTCGCGATACCACTGGTGCAACCGCTCCGGCAGATGCCTGAACATGTCTTGCATCAGCAGGCTGGGTGGAATGCCGGCACCCATGCTCGGTAGGGGGTCGGCAAATAGGGCGCCGTAGGCAAACTGCGCCTGGTCCGGTGAGATCTGCTGGGCCTGGGCATTGAAACTAACCGTGCCCAGGAACGGCATGCCCCGCAGAAAGACAGCCTCCACATATGGCACGGCCACATCCACAAGAAAGGTAAGACCAGCCTCCGGTGGCAGCACCCAAAAGTGTTCGCCGTCAACCTCCACTCCGTAGATGATCGGGTTGGCAGCGGCGGCGACAAGTCCGTCCTTGATGAACTCGACCACGGCGTCGATGCTGGCCACCCTCCCGTCTGCCTCAGCCTCGGCCAGATCGATGAAAAGATCGCTCATTACCCGCCAAAACTGACCGAGAGCGTGGGTGGTGGCCGCGGTACGAATCAGCTCGGGCAGGAAGCCCCTGAACAGGGGGTTGAGTAGGGCCAGCAAAGGATCAAGCCGGGTCTTGCGGCGAATGATCGCTGCGCAGTTAGCCGCAAACGCATCGGAATCCAGATAGGCATCAAGGCCGCCGGTGCCATGCCAGAGCATGGCCTTCATGCAATATTCGGCGTATTCGAAGTTGATCCGGTCGTGGATTAGGTGGCGCCAGATCTTGGCTGGGTTTTTGTCACCGTCAAGGTATTTGAACAGTGGAAAGGGCAGCAGGAACTGCTGCTCGGCTTGGAAGATCAGGTTGATGCTGTAGGCATCCAGCACCTCTCCGTAGCTCTTGAGCACATCCACCACCTCGATCAGGTGGTCTGCGGATTCGCTGAGCAGGGTCTGGCCGCTGAGTAGCTGCTGTTCGAGTTCTGCGGCAGCAGGCTTACCCCCAGCGTGGACCAGTTCGGCAGAGATGATTGGCATCAGCCCACCCCCCATGGATGCAGGGCTGCCAGTTGCAGGGCGGCCACCAGAGCCGGCAGTTGGGCCATGGAAGTGGAAGCGGCCTCGCTCAACTTACCGAGGCCCGAGGGCAGCAGCCCGATGGCTACCACAGCAAAGGCCAGTCCCATGGCGGGTATGGTTTCGCGGGGTGCCACTGGGGCCAGGCGCACATCGAGGCGACCATCGGAAACCGCATCGCTGGCCGGTGTCACCGCTAGGCGGCCGAAGAAGGCGCGATTAACGAGCAATAGAAAATAAACCGCCGTCAGGCCCGAACCAACCATCGAAAGCAAGGTCGCCAGTGGGAAGGCGGTGATGCTGCCGCGGAACACCATGAACTCCGAAATGAAGCCGGCCATGCCCGGCATACCGGCACTGGCCATCACCCCCAAAATCATCAGGGTGCCTGTGAAGGGCAGACCCCGTTCCGGGTTGAGCAGACCATGCAGCACCGAGAGATCCCGGGTGCCCGTCTTGCGATACACAATGCCCACCAACAGAAAAAGCAGGGCTGAAATCAGACCGTGGCTCACCATCTGGAAGACCGCCCCGAGCAGGGCAACCGGTGTGGCAGCTGCAGCGGCTAGCAGGATGTAGCCCATGTGACCCACGGAGCTGTAGGCCACCATCCGCTTCATGTCCTGCTGGGCGATCGCTGCCAGGGAGCCAAACAGCACAGAAACTGCTGCCCAGATGGCCAATCCCGGCGCCAGCAGGGCCCAGGCTTCCGGGAAAAGACCCATGCAGAAACGCAGCAAGCCGTAGGTGCCCAGCTTCAGCAGCACCCCTGCCAGCAGCACTGACACAGGTGTAGAGGCCTGGGTGTGGGCATCGGGCAGCCAATTGTGAAATGGGAATAGGGGCACCTTGATGCCGAATCCCACTAGCAGGGCCCCCAGTAGCACCAGCTGACCTCCCATCGCCAGCCTTTCACTGGTGACCGGGGTGAGGCTGAAGTCCACACTGCCGGTTAACAGGGAGAGGCCCAAGAATGCGCCGAGGATTAAAATTCCCGAGACGGCTGTAAAAATAAGAAACTTTGTAGCCGCGTAGGCCCGGTTGGCGCCGCCCCAGATGCTGATCAGAAACCAGAGAGGGATCAGTTCCAGCTCATAGAACAGGAAAAACAGCAGCAGGTTTTCGGCTAAGAAAGCACCGTTGACTGCGCCACTGATAACCAGTAAAAGGGCGAAGTAGATGCGGGGCCGCTGGTTAATGTCGCGGGTGCAGATCGCCGAAACCAAGGTGAGAGCTGAATTGATCAGCACCAGCGGCATCGACAGACCATCGACCCCGAGCCGGTAATCGAGGCCGATGCTGCCGACCCAGACAAATGACTCCTGCAGCTGCATGCCACTGAGGCCGGTGTCGAAGCGGAGCAGCACCAGCAGGCTCCAGACCAACTGCAGGCCAAGCACCACCAGGGCCACGGTGCGCATGCGTCCGGGCGCAGGGTTGCCGGGCCAGAGGGCCAGGGAAAGTGCTCCGGCTAGAGGGATCAGTAGTAGAAGGCTAAGCATCAGGTGCTCCTCATCCGTGCAACCACTGCAGCGAGGTGAGCAGCAGCACGATGGCCAACAAAACCGTCAGGACGTAAGTCTGCAGCTGGCCGCTAACCGAGAGCTTCAGCCCTTCAGCGCTCGCCAGGGACAGCCTGCCAATGCCATTGACAAAGCCACTCACTAGGGCCCGGTCGATCCAGTTGCTAAATCTAGCCAGGCCGGCTACCGCTGCCACAATCGTCACCTTGTAGATGCGCTCGGTGTAGAAGTCGTATGCCAGTAGATCCTGGAGCAACCGCAGGGGCTGGAACATCGATCGGGACCAGAACTTGTGCAACGGCGCCAGGCAGCCGCCGATTACTCCAGCCACCCCGCTTGCCACCACTGCAGTGGCTAGGGGCAGGGGGAAGGAGGCAAGGCCAGGTACCGGATCTATCCGGGCCATCAAGGCTGGTAGCAGGGTTACCAGCACAGTCAGACTGACCATTGGTAAGGCCATCAGCCAGTTCACCTCAGGGGCCCGCTTAGTTTTCGGCAGTGGCGCTCCCATAAACACCTGCCGGAATACCCGGGTGAGGTTGAAGGCTGTCAGGGCATTGGTGATCAGCACAACTGCGGCGAAAAATGGTGCGGTGCGGCCTAGCGCCTCCACTAGCAGGCCGAAGCACCAGAAGCAGCCAAGGGGCAGCAAACCCACCAGGCCCGCTCCACCAACCAGGTAGGCGGTTGTGGTGGCAGGCATGCGGGAGCCCAGTCCACCCAGCTCGGTGAGGTCCTGGCAGCTGGTGGTGGCGATAACGCTGCCCACACTCATGAACAGCAGGGCCTTGGCCAGGCCATGGGCAAACAACAGCAACATGGCAATAGCAGGCTGCTGCAGGGCGATTGCGATGAAAACCAGGCCCAGATAGGAGGTTGTGGAGTAGGAGAAGGCACGCTTGATATCGACCTGGGCGATCGCCACCAGGGCACCAGCCAGGGCACTGATTGTGCCCACCACCAGCAACACATCAACGGCAAGAGGTGAAAACTGCAGCAGCGGCATCACCTTGAGCAGCACAAGGGCTCCAGCGGTCACAACTACGGAGTTGCGCAGAATCGAAGCTGGGTTTGGACCCTCCATGGCCTCGTCAAGCCAGAGGTGCATGGGGAACTGGGCGCACTTACCCATGGGGCCGGCGATCAGGCCCAGCCCGAGCAGGGTGCCCGCAAGCGGGGTTAGGGACCCATTGGCATGGGCTTCAGCTGCCCACACGTAAAGGTCGTCGAATTCCATCGAGCCAGCCCAAGCTGAGAGAGCGACTACGCCCATCAGCAGCAATACATCGCCAACCCTCTTGGTCAAAAAGGCGTCTCTGGCCGCCGTAACGACCAGTGGCTGGGCATACCAGAACCCCACCAACAGATAGGTGGAAAGGGTGAGCATTTCCAGCAGGAAATAACTCATAAACAGATTGCTGCTCAGTACAACTCCGGCAAGGGCTCCTTCAAAGAAACCAACAAGGGCATAAAACCTCGCCAAGGCCCACTCCTTATCCAGGTAGCCCAGGGCAAAAACCTGACCCACCAAGCTCAGTCCAGTCACCAACTCCAGGGCGGCCAGATTGGTCAGGGATAGGTCTAAGCCGATGCGCAGGTCGAGATCGGCAGCCTGAAACCAAGGCAGCTCGATGTGCTGGGGACCCAGCAGCCATACCTGCTGCAGCATCACGGTGCCATGCACCACCGCCAGCAGCGTGACGATCAGGTTGAGATAGGCCGCAGGGCGAGGACCGTGACGCTTGATCCATCCAGCAGCCCACGGCAGGGACAAAACCATGCCGCTGAACCCATAGAGCGGGATCAACCAGGCCAGCTGGATCGAAAGTGGCAGGGGTGGGGCGAGCAAGGGGGGATGGGCGTCGGTCGGCTCAGAAGGTGGCCCGTTCCATCGAGGGATTGGGGCTGAAGCCAAGGCTGCGCAGCCAGGCCCTCAGATCTTCGCCGTGCTGCTGTTCGTCGTTCCAGAGACTCCTGAACAGGACTTCGTTAGCGCCATCACCCACCAAAACGCAAAAGCGAACAGCCTCGGCGTAGTGATGGATCAGGTCGTTTTCGAGGGCGAGATTGAGCCGGAGTAGTCCGACCAGGTCGGCGGCATGGGCAACGGGCCTCAACTGGGATGCGGCAGGAGCAACCCCCAGAGCAAGCATGCGCTGCACCAGACGTTCGGCGTGCTGCATTTCTTCCACGGTTTCACGTCGAAACCGGGCAGCCGAATCACCATCACCCCAGATCTCCACTAGGGAGGCCTGGGTCATGTACTGCTGAACTGCGGAAAATTCCAAGCTCAAGGCGCGGCCGAGGTAACCCAGGACGCGCGGATGAACGGCGCCCATGGCCATCAGAGGCGACGGGTGGTAGCAGTGGCGATCAGGGCAGGCTCCACTTCGCTGTGGGGACGGGCGATGATGTGGGCAGCAACCAGGCCGTCACCGACGCGCTCACAGGCATCAGCGCCGGCACGCACTGCTGCATTCACCGCACCTGTTTCGCCGCGCACCATCACGGTGACGTAGCCGCCGCCAACGAACTCACGGGCGATCAGGGTTACTTCAGCGGCCTTTGTCATGGCGTCTGCGGCTTCAATCGCCGGCACCAGGCCACGGGTTTCGATCATGCCGAGGGCGATGCCCTGAATGGAAGGAGCCATGGCGTTGCTGCGCGAAGGAGTGGTGGGGGGGGTGGTGCCGGCGCCCTTGCCGGCACCGGTACGGGCGCCGGTTGAGCTGGCGCTAGAGCGGCGGGTCGTGCTGGAAGCACGGCGCGCTGTCGAGGCAGCTGGCTTGGCTACGGCTTTCGCCGCAGGGGACTGGGCTGCCGCCGCTGGCAGGGCTTTGGGGGCCGCTGCAGGTGGGGTCGAGCTGGCCGCCGCCGCTGCAGCCACTGGTGTGGAGCTGGCTGCCGCTGCCGCGGGGGCGGGTTTGGCAGCAGCAGCTCCGCTGGTGGTGGATTTAGGGGTGGGGGTGGCCATGGCTCAGGAGTATGGGGGCTGGAGTGATGACAGGTCGATCGGGCAGCGAGCTACCCGGGCCACCTAGCCATCGGGCTCCCAGAAATCAATGATTCCGCCGATCGTCAGATCGGTTTGCACCTCGGGGTTGCCGCAGGCGAAGCGGGCGGCAGAGCCACTGGCGGTGAATACCCAGTTACCTGGGGATGCACCGACAGGGTCAACCGCAACGCTCAGCTTGCCCTTAGCGCTGCGAAGCACGCGCAGGTTGGAATGATCTAATCCGGCAACCCGCTGGCTGCAAACCAAAGAGCCGGTGACCTGCATGATTTCCATTAGCTGGCCCCTCCTGTCGGAGCTTGCGCCTTACCAGCATCAGGATCCCAGTGGTCAATGATTCCCACGATCGTTAGATCGCTCGGGTACGACTTGCTTCCAGCGGCCTCGCGCGCAGCTGAGCTGCCGACACAGATCACCCAGTCGCCTGGTACGCAACCCACTGCATCAACTGCAACTTTCTGAGTGCTGCCATCGAGCACGACCTGCAGGTGCTTGTGCTCAAAATCTGGAATGCGATTGGTAGACACCAGTGGTTTAACCACCTTGCAGATCAACATGTCAGTGCCCTCCTCCGCTCGCGAATGTGATGGTGGAACCTACAGCTTCAGCTGGGGTGTGACGGTCTTGGTCCCGCACGGTAAGCAGAGCATGCAATAGGCCCTGCTCAAACAACTCGGGATAGCGGTTTTCCATGGCGGCTTGCACCCTCTGACAATTGCGGATCGCTCGCTGCCTCGCCCCGGGCACTTGGCCGTTGTAATCAAAGCGCACGACCACTGGCACAGGCAGGCCCCGAGAAACGTTCAAGCCCTTGAAAATCTTGATGCCTACATCTAAATCCGGCGCTCCCTCCTCCACCGTGTCCATATAGGCGAAATAGGTGAGATTGCGCAGGTGGATCTCCTTGAAGCCTATGCCCACACCGATAAAGCGCTCCGCATGGCCAGCATCGCCGTAGCTGCCCCTGTGGTACTGACGCACATAGTCGATCTGGGAGATGTTGTTCTCGATCAAGCGAGCAATCAGCTTCACCATGCCCGGATCGGGACTGCTGGCCGCTGCCTGCTCCACCAGCGATTGAATGCGGGCACGGCCCTCAACCGCATTGAGATGGCGGGTGGACTCATAGGCCGCTTGTGCATCCAGCCAGCTTTCCAGATTGGTGCTGCCATCAATGCCCGGCACATGCACGCGAATCGTGTCTGTGTCGGTGTCGATGCCGAGTAGCAACAGATCTACTGAGGCACCACAGCAGAAGCTGTTTTCGACGGCCTGCTGGAAATCCTTGAGGCGGGCTAGGCCACAGGAGGCAGCCAAGGCGTCATCGCTGCCGTGCGCAGCACAGCCCTCATGCAGGGGATCTTTTGAGCTGAAGTGGTAGAGCACCACCTTGAGGTAACGGGTGTCTTCGTGCGCCGAATTGGGCTGACCTTCGCGGTAGCGGCGATGTTCAGTTTTGACCCAACGGTTGACCGTGTTTTCAACGTCAAACAGGGCACCGGCATGGGAACGCCGCCGCACCGAACTGAATGGAATTCGCAGGGCGTAGGCCATGGCATGGGCCAGGCGCCCGTCAGCGCATGGGGTTGCGTCGAGTAGGTGGAATCCACAGGCCAGTAGAAACTCATTGAAGGCCTCGGCTGCGGGACTGCCAGGCTTGCCTCCTAGGGGATCGTGCTGAAAGAAAGCGTCGCTGGTTTGTTCGTAGGTTTCAAATACACACCAGGCGAACAAGGTGCGCATGTCGAGCTGGCTCACCCAGGCCTTTTCGAGAATGGGCAACGGCAACTCGAAGCCCAGTTCGGCCCTGGCCAGCCGCTGGGCCTGCTCGATGAAATCAGCCTCGTGCTGCAGGGCTGAGAGGCGCTTGAGCAAAGGCACAATGCGATCAAATGCCCCTTTCACCTGGTCTTCGTAAGCCCTCAGGACCCCATTGAGCTGGCCATCGCTAAGCGGATGCAAGCCAGTCGCCACTAGCTCGCTCGCGGCAGCGGCACCTGGCCGACGGCGGGGAGCCGTCGGAGCCAGCGGGCGATAGGCAGTGGCAAGAGGGCGTCGGGGCATCAGGAGATCAACCGCGGGCCCCGCCAGACACGGTGATCAGGGAGCCGGCAGTAGTGCTACCGCTGGAACCCGTGACACGGCAGATCGGTTCGGGACGCTCCTCGTTGCGCTTCGGCTGGAGAGCCGCGGGCATCGAGGTCTTCGAGCCTGGCCGGGTGGGGTTGCGGCGCCGGGCTGAAACACCCTCGGTGCCGGTGACCCGATCACCTCGATCCCAGTCATCACCAGTGATCTTCAAGCCAGCAGAAATGCCTTCGCCGGTAACCCTGGAGGTTGGACGGGCATCCTCGTCGACGCTCAAAGGAACCTCAATGGGCCCCCGGGCGATTTGGCTGCTGCCGCGACGGTCGAAACGGAATTGCTCGGTGCCGGTGACCATGTCACCGGCCAGGTCAAAAGGGCCGGTAATCCTGCTGCCCTGCTCGTAGCTGGTGCCGGTTACGGCCCCGGCTGGTTCTCGCCCCACTTGGGCCGAGCGAGCCGGGGATTGGATGCTGAATTGCTGCCAGGGCTGGCTGCCCGCCAGGGGTTGGGGGAAGTCGGAGTCCTGGGATGCGGCGGCACCGCAGACCTTGGCGAGTTGATCGCCACCGATATATGGAGTACCGGTGACGGCTTCGCAGGCTCCGCGGCCGGCACCGGTGAGGACACCGCCAATGCCTGGTTGTATGCCACTCATGCGGTTAGAGCCCCGCACCGGAGTGCGCTGACGAATTTCGGCGACAGACTTGCTGTTACAGAAATCCCCTGCCTGCTCAAGGCCGGCGTAGGGCGTGCCGGTTACGACCTTGCAGGTGCCGGGCTCATCGCCGGTGACATTGGAGGAGCGGCCAGTGTGGGTTCCGCTGACAACCTGGGCCCGATTGGTGACGCTGAAGCCCACCTTGGCGGCCTCCGGCTCGGGCTTACTGCCGCAGAAATCGGCGTATTGCTGGCTGCCGACGTATTCATCACCAGTTACCAGGCGGCAGCTGCCGGGCTCATCACCGGTGACATGCTCGCTGCGGCCCACATGGGTGCCGGTGATGCCCGTGCCCCGAAGCGTGTGCAAGCTTGCGACCTTGGTAGGTGCGCGTCCGGTCACCTGGCCTTGATCGGATACGTACTGGGAGCCGGTGAGTTGCTTGCCCGAGCCGGGTTCGTCACCCGTGACAAGGCTTGAGCGACCAACCATCACACCTGAAACTGCCTGACCTCCCTCGGTCTGGCTGCGTCCAACCTTGCGTGGGCTAGGGCTGGGGCTGGAGGTGCCGCAGAAGGCTGCTGACTGATTGGCGGAAACGTATTCGGTTCCAGTGATGTTTTTGCAGGTACCGGGCTCATCGCCGGTCACCTTTTCAGAGCGACCGACCTCATTACCAGTGACCCGGTTGCCGTGGGTGGTGGCGCTTACGCGAACCTTGGCTGGCTGGCTTGCCACCGGAGCGCTCTGGCAGAAGGTCTGGAACACTTCGGCGCCGAGATACTCGGTGCCTGTAATGGCGCGGCAGGTAGCTGCTTCGTTACCAGTGGTTTTCTCTGAGCGATTGGCCTGGGTTCCGGTCACCACCTGGCCAGAGCTGGTTTCGCTCACGCCCACTTTCCAGTGGGCTTCTGCGGCTGCTGCCTGTTTGGCGCCGTGGCGGTTTGGGCCAGAGGGGCGGGTGCCGCCAGCTCTGCTGGAACCAGCGCTGCCAACCTTGGCCCGCAGTTCACGCACCTTCTGGGAAAGTTCGCGGGCGCTCATATCAGGATTGCCCTGGCGGGATACCGACGCGGCTGTAGTGCTCTTGGGCGCGTTAGCTGACTTACCACGCTTCGAGAGAGCTTCTCTGCGGGCGAGCACAAGGGCCCGGCTGGGATCCAGTTGGGAGAGCCGCTTGGCTGTGGCACGGCGATCGGCACCACTACTAGTTGTTTGGCTAGTGCGATTACTGAGGCTTGTTAGGGCCGGTGCAGCAGCGGTTTCGCCCTGGCATTTGCACTTGGCTTCCGCTGCAGGTGCCTGGGCTTTTGGTGCAATTTTGGCCAGGTCCGTGCGGGTGCGGTCGCTGGAGGTGTCGGCACGTTTGCCGCGTTTGGAAAGGGCTTCCCGTCGGGCAAGCACCAAATCTCTGCTGGGATTGGCGATTGGACGGGCTTGGCTCGTCCGGCTGGAGCCGGTGGGTGCCGCAAGGCTGCGCTGGGAGGCAGCACCCCGGGCGTTCACGGCCGGGGCAGCCTTGGCCACCGATGCTGGGGCCTCCATCGCTGGGGCTGTGCGGGTGGGGCGAGCGTCTTCAACCGAGCGCACACGGCTCGGACCGGAAGTGAACCGGTTGGCGGCTTTTTTGCCACCGTTGGTGAGGGCCTTGCGGCGCTCTAGAGCTGCTTCCCGGCTGGATGAGCTGGCCATGTCCGCCCGTCGAATGGAATATCTGAAAAGGTGCTGACCAGTTCGCAGCGCGAACTAGCCCGCAGAGGAAAAGAGTTGGGGCTCAGGCCAATGGCTCGAGCCCCGGAAGGGCTGGGATCAGCGTCCTTCGAAAACCACGAAGCAGGAACCCTGGCTTTGGGTATAAGCGTCGTAGCCCACCAAGCGAACGTGGTGGTCGGGATAGGCGCGGTGACAAGCCTCAAGCTCATTCACGATCACACCCAGATCCTTCTCGCCGAAGAAGGGCAGCTTCCAATAGGACCAATAGGTCGCCATGGAGTTGCTGGGATGGACATGCTCAACGAGCGGGCTCCAACCCTGGGCGATGATGTAAGCGATTTGGTCGTAGATCTCGTCCTGAGTCATCGGCGGTAGAAAGCCGAATGTCTCCAGGGTGGCGACTGTTTGATAGTCACCCACGGTGCTCTTGAAAGGCATGGGGATCCTTGTGTGGATGGAATGTTTGAACCTTATATGAAAGGCTCTTAATCTCGTTCGTAGAGATTAGTTTAATCTCTAGATCTGAATCTTCCGTTCTGGGAGGTGAGTAGGCAAGTTGCCTGACCCACTCACCATCTCAGACTGACGATTTCAGGTGTCGAGCTTGTCGACGGTGTCGAACTCGAACTTGATTTCCTTCCAGGTCTCCAGGGCGATGGCTAGCTCAGGGCTGTGCTTCGCTGCTTCCAGAAGGATGTCGCGGCCTTCGCGCTCGATTTCACGACCGGCGTTACGGGCTTTGACGCAGGCCTCGAGAGCCACGCGGTTAGCAGCAGCACCAGCAGCTGAGCCCCAGGGGTGACCGTGGGTACCACCACCGAACTGCAGCACCGAGTCGTCGCCAAAAATGGCAACCAGTGCGGGCATGTGCCAGCAGTGGATACCGCCGGAGGCCACGGCGAACACGCCGCCCATGGAGCCCCAATCTTGGTCGAAGAAGTTGCCGCGGCTGCGATCTTCGGGGACGAAGGATTCGCGCAGTTGGTCGATATAGCCGAGGGTCGACTGGCGGTCACCCTCCAGCTTGCCGACCACCGTGCCGGTGTGCAGCTGGTCACCACCGGAGAGACGCAGGCACTTTGCCAGCACTCGGAAGTGAATACCGTGCTTGGGATGGCGGTCAATCACAGCGTGCATGGCACGGTGAATGTGCAGCAACATGCCGTTCTTGCGGCACCACTTGGCAAGACCGGTATTAGCGGTGAAGCCACCAGTGATGTAGTCGTGCATGATGATGGGCTGGCCCAGTTCTTTAGCGAACTCGGCGCGCTCATACATCTCTTCAGGAGTTGCAGCGGTGCAGTTGAGGTAGTGCCCCTTCTTCTCGCCTGTTTCCTGCTGAGCCAAGTTGGTAGCTTCAGCAACGAACTCGAAACGGTTCTGCCAGCGCTGGAAAGGCTGGGAGTTGATGTTTTCGTCGTCCTTGGTGAAGTCCAGACCGCCGCGTAGGCACTCATAGACAACCCGGCCGTAGTTCTTACCGCTCAGGCCGAGCTTCGGCTTGATGGTGCAGCCCAGGAGAGGACGGCCGTACTTGTTCATACGGTCGCGCTCAACCACGATGCCGTTCGGGGGACCCATGCAGGTCTTGATGAACGCCATCGGGAAGCGGATGTCTTCCAGACGCAGGTGGCGCAGGGCCTTGAAGCCGAACACGTTGCCGACCAAGGAGGTCAGCACATTGGTGATGGAGCCTTCTTCGAACAGGTCGAGGGGATAGGCGATGAAGGCATAGAAGGCTTCCTTGTCGCCAGGAACGTCTTCGATGCGGTAGCAGCGGCCTTTGTAAAAGTCGAGGTCGGTGAGGAGCTCGGACCACACGGCGGACCAGGTGCCGGTTGAGGATTCAGCGGCCACAGCAGCGGCAACCTCTTCCCTGGGAACACCTTCTTGGCCGGTGCACTTGAAGCACGCCAGCAGGTCGGTGTCTAGGGGGATGTAATCAGGAGTCCAATAGGTGTCGCGGTACTCCTTGACCCCGGATTCGTACTTCTTGCTCATGGAGTTTCTCCGATTTGGGCGGGTAAGGGATTGAGATAGATCAACGCGTCAGGCGCTGAGCGACTCAGTCCTTTTGACCGGCGTAGTTGCCGTTGCCCAGGGCAGGCTCCACTTCGCGGTGGGGGCGCGCAATGATGTGCGCTGCCACAAGACCGTCGCCCACGCGCTCGCAGGCGTCGGCCCCGGCGCGCACAGCTGCGTTGACGGCGCCGGTTTCACCGCGCACCATCACGGTGACGTAACCGCCGCCGACGAATTCACGACCGATCAGGCGCACTTCGGCGGCCTTGGTCATGGCGTCAGCCGCCTCGATCGCGGGCACCAGCCCCCGAGTTTCGATCATGCCGAGGGCGATGCCCATGGATTCAGTTGCCATTACCTGCTCCTGGTGGAGGTGGGGTTGAATGTTCGCTCGCAACCATGGTCGGCAGCCAAACCCCCCGTCAAGCCATTCAGCCGGAACCGACCATCACTGTTGCGTCGCCTTTAGATAAGGCAGGCTGATCAGTGCATCACAAA
Source organism: Cyanobium sp. L1E-Cus (assembly GCF_024345755.1). Classification (NCBI taxonomy): domain Bacteria; kingdom Bacillati; phylum Cyanobacteriota; class Cyanophyceae; order Synechococcales; family Prochlorococcaceae; genus Cyanobium; species Cyanobium sp. L1E-Cus. The sequence goes on from NZ_JAGQBS010000004.1 coordinate 168,322, forward strand.
ACGTTAGGCAATGCTTGCCATTGCAGTGCTGGCAAGGGGTTCCAGCCCCACCAAACCCGTTTTGATCAAAATTTGCTTGCCCAGCATCTAGAGGGCCTCGGCGTCTGTGACGTACGCCACTCCGCCGTAGTAGGTCAAAAGGGGGCGCAGGGCAGCCCGCAGTGCATCCAGCAAATCCGCTTCGCAGAACACGATCACATGGGCATTGGCGCCTAGACCGCTGAATTCCATGCCCTCGGACACGGAGCCATGCGGACCCTTGCCGGTGACGTGCCTGACTACGGAGTAACCGGGCACACCCGCTATTTCCATTGCCTGGATCACCGCGTCCAACTCCCGCTCGCTGAGGATCAGTTCGAGGCGTTTCATTGATTTATCCGGCAGTGGGAAGCAAGGCCTTAATCATGGCCATGTAGAGGGGAATGCCAACAATGATGTTGAAGGGAAATGTGACTCCCAGCGCTGTAGATATATACAAACTGGGATTGGCCTGCGGCACTGTCATTCGCATCGCTGCTGGTACCGCGATGTAGGAGGCGCTAGCGCACAGCACCACAAACAGCAGAGCATTACCAGGTCCAAGGCCCAGACCTCGGGCGATCAGGGTGCCTACTAGGGCATTAAAAAGTGGCATCAACACCGAAAAGCCGATCAGAAAGGCTCCCGCTTGTCGTAAATCTCGGATCCGTTGGGCCGCAACGATCCCCATGTCCAACAGGAAGAAGCTGAGGGCTCCATAGAAAAGTTTGTCGGTGAATGGCAGCATTTTGTCGATGCTGGCTGGGCTGAAAGCTGCAACCAATAAGCCAATCGCCAGACTCCCTACCAGCAGAAATACCGAGCTATTTAAAAATGACTCCCGCAGCACGGAGCTCCAGCCCATCTTCGGCCCCGCTGCTTGCTGGGTGGGGGCTGCCAATTTGACCAGCAGCAGTCCCACAATGATGGCCGGCGATTCCATCAGGGCCAGGGCAGCCACCATGAAGCCATCGAAGGGCAGGTTCTGGGTTTCCAGAAAGCTCTCGGCGGTGATGAAGGTCACCGCGCTGATCGATCCGTAGGTGGCGGCAATGGCGGCAGCATTAAACCCATCCAGCCTGGTTTTAAGCACCAGATAGCTGTAGAGAGGCACCAGTAGCGACATCGCCATCGCGGCGGCGATCGTGGGCAGCACTTGGCCACCGAGACCGCTGTGCTCCAGCTCCAAGCCACCTTTGAATCCGATGGCGAGCAACAAATAGAGGGAGAACAGCTTTGGGATTGGGGCTGGAATTTCCAGATCCGATCCCACCAGTACGGCGGTCACGCCAAGGAAAAAAAACAGCACCGGTGGGCTGACCAGGTTCTGCAGAATCAGGCTTGGGTCCATCGGTCACCCCTGGAACCCAATCACGCGGGGGCCAAGGCGTTTACCAACCGTAGGTCTGCTGCAGGAAATAGACACCTCCTTGGGGGACAATGACTTGCCCCGATTCCTGCTGAATGCCGATCCTGGTCGTGGCCAGTGGCAACCCCCACAAGGTGGCCGAAATCGGCGCGATGCTTGAGCTGGTTGAGCTGGATGTCCTGCCCCAGCCGCCCGGTCTCGATATTGAAGAAACGGGAGCGACCTACCTCGCTAATGCCCGTCTCAAAGCCGAGGCTGTTGCCCGCATCACCGGCCACTGGGCCCTCGCCGACGACTCAGGCATCGAGGTGGATGCCCTGGATGGAGCTCCGGGTGTTTTTTCGGCCCGATACGCCCCCACCGACCACGAGCGGATTCACCGTCTGTTGAAAGAACTAGGCGACAGCCTTTATCGCGGAGCCAGCTTCCGCAGCGCCATGGCCCTGGCCGATCCATCCGGCACCACCAGGGCCGAGGCCGAGGGGATCTGCCGCGGCCAGATATTGCGCGCTCCCCAGGGTCATGGCCCTGGTTACGACAGCCTTTTTTATGTGCGCGAGGCAGGATGCTCCTACGCCCTGATGGGCACCCACCTCAAGGCCAAGCTCGGCAGCCGCGGCAAGGCAGCTCGGGCGCTTGCCCCGAAGTTGCTCCGCCTGCTGGAGCTGAGCAACTAATGCTCAATTGCCAATAACTCAATTGCCAGTAGCTCAATTGTCAGAGCAAGCCCCTGGGTCAGCTGGCCTTGTTGTTGATATGACTGATAGCCCGCATCGCGGCGGCGGCTGCCTCCTCCACATCACCCTCCCGCCCCGCCAGGGTTAGACGGCCAAAGGCGCCCACGGCTTTCACGTCCACCACAGTGATGTTGGAAGCCTTTTCTGCCTCATTGGCTGCGATCAGCACGTAACCGGCGGGCTCGGTTTCCAGGATGAACATGCTCATCCCCGCTTGAATCATCGATCCGCGCCGGTTCTGGCGATTGATCAGCACGGCGTGGTCTGGGGTGATCGCTCGGATGATCTCGGTCCAGCTGACCTCGCAACGGCTGCGGAGCTCCACCCGGCTGCCGATGGCCTCAAGCACCACGTCGCCGGAGTGGAGGACGTTGCTCTGATCGCGGTGGTAGAGCGCCAAGGAGCCGAAGGCCCGCTCCACGATCATCTGGCCAAGCCGCACCGTGCTGGCCTTGAGGGCAATGTCGGTGACCCGGTGCACAGCCATGCCCGGAGATACCTCCAGCCACAAGCAGGCGTCACCGGGAATGGGCAGGAAGCCCTGGCTAACCGTGCCCATGTAGGCAGCTAGCTGGGGCTGCAGCGAATCAAGAAATACGTATGTGCGCAGCTCAATCGACTGCACATGGCTGGATTGGCGTGCCAGCCGGGAGCCCTCACTGTCGGTGGTAATCACACAACTGGCGCCTGAACTGTCGCTGCCCACCCGGGTGCCAGTGATCTGGGTGCCGCCACTGGAGCTTGAGCCAAGCGCCATCTCCCGACGCCGGCGCAGCGCCAGTTCGTCTCGGGAGGGAAGGCGGGATGGCAAGGGAAAATCCTTCGAACAGCTAGCCCTCACATCGGCATTGCTGCGGCTGGATCTTAACCCTGAAGCCCCCTGCCCCTTGCCCATCGCGGCTGAGCCGGTACCGTCCGGCCAACGTTCAGGGGACGTCCATGGCCACCCGCCGCACCGCTTCTAGCTCCACTCGCAGTCAGGCTGCCCAGGCCGAACCCATGCCCGCTGGAGACACTGTCAACAGTGCTTCGATGCCTGAATGGATGGCCCAGGCAGCAGCCCAGGGAGTCAAGCCGGAGCAAGCACTGGCTTTCATCGGTATGGGATTGATGCAGAAGATGGCCGGTTCGGCCCACGACCTGCCCTGGCTTTGGTCTGAGGCCGAAGACGGTGGCCAGGCCGATCTGGCTGCTTTGCGGCAACGCCTCGAGCTCACCCAGCTGGCCGTCCAGACCGGGGCACCCCTCAGCACTTCCGAGGTGAGTCAGCTGCTTGGTGCCCGCCCCACCAGTGAAACGGTTGAGCGAGGCGGCCTCAAGGCCCGCCGCCTTAGCCGCAACGTCTGGAAATTGAGCCTCGCTGAAGAAGCATCCAGCCGCAGCGACGATGCCTTCCGCCGCCGCTTTTAGGCCGGCGTCAGCCCCACCAGCTTCATTGATTCCTCCCACAAGGTCTGCGCCGTTTCGGGGTTGCTGGCCTTGTCGGAGAGCTCCTGGCTGAATTGCCGTCCCCCTTTGGTTTGGCGGTTGCCCCAGCTCCAGTGCACACCTGAGGCGGAAAAATCTGGATCGGCCACCACCTGGCCAACCCGCTCTCCTGCCAATGCCTGGCTTACATATCCGCCGGTGATATTTTTCTGGAACCAAGGGAAAATTGTCTGAAACGCCCGCGGCGTGTTGCGGAAAAGGGGCGAGTCGGCAACGCAGCCTGGGTATAGCGAGCTGAAAACGATGCCGGTGCTTTCGTGCAGACGACGATGCAGCTCCTGGGTCGTGATCATGTTGCAGAGCTTGCTGTCTTTGTAGGCCTTGCCAGGTTTGAAGGCCTTGCCGTTGGCCATGGCGATAGGGGCCTTAAATCCGGCCTTGAAGCCGGCACAGTCGCCCAGGTCCGCTGGAGCTGGGATCGGAATCTTGCCGCCCAGTTCCTTGGAGTTGGCCGTCACGGTGCCAAGAATCACCACCCGCCGCGAGGGGTGGCTTGAGCGCTGCAAGTCGCCCAGCAGTAGCTGAATCAGTAAAAAGTGCCCCAGGTGATTGGTGGCCATCGATATTTCGTAGCCCTGCGGGGAGCGCTCGGGCTGCTTTAGCCGCGGTTTGTAGACAGCCGCATTGATCACCAGGGCATCCAAGGGGCGTCCCAGGGACGCCACCAAAGTTTCGACTCCCACCCGAACGCTGTCGAGATCGCCGAGGTCAAAACGCAGATGACTGAGCTGATCTGCAGGAATCCCCAGGCTGGCTGCGGCAGCAGCGGCTTTAACGGGATCACGGTTGGCCGTCACCACATGCCAGCCGCGTTTGGCGAGGGCACTTACGGCATTGAGGCCCACCCCTGAGGTAGTGCCGGTGATCAAAACCGTTCCGGCGGCTGCTGTTGCGGCCATCAAGTGAATTGAGACAGGGGCCCCAACCTACGGGGTGGACTGCTGCCAAACCACCCGCAGGCGATTGGGGGCAATCCACTGATTTTGCTCGCGGATCAGCCGCTGCTCCCCTTCCACCATGAACAGATGGTCAAAGCGTTCGCGTGCTTTGGAGAGTTTGGCCCGTTCAAGGCCGAGCACCGCCGAGAGCTCACCCTGGCGCTCCATCCGCTCCTGATAAGCGGTGGCAAGTCGTACCAGGCTGACGCCAGCGACCACAACAAGGCCAACCTTGAGAGCCAGGCCGATCACGCTGCAGAGAAATTCTTGCCGCTCACTTGAGAGGGCTTGAAGTGCGGCTGCTTCACCGCCAGTAATTATCTGGGGATCAGGCTGGGACGCCGGATTTGGGAGCGACGCTGGCTTGCGGAGGGAAGCAGGCCTGGAATCCGCACCAGAAAGCGGCTTTCTTTCTCGCCGCAAGGGCAGATTTTGCCTGGCCTGATAACTGGATGGGTGGAGAGGCGGCATGGGGGCAACGAGGGATAAAACCCCGCTGGGGCCTAGACGCTTTTAGCTAGCCAGGTGCATCTTGCCAAGGGGAAAGGCTTGCCAAGGAGCAACGGCCAGCTTCTCAGGCTTTGTAAAGGCTGAAGCAGAGGCGAACGGCTAGCACGCCCGCATGGGCGGCCACCACCAGGGCAATCAGCACTTCGGCCTGGCTGAGAGTGGAAACCATGGGAGGGCAGCAAGCAACTGGATTCGCCCCATTCTTTGCCCTTAGGTGGCTACGGTCCATCTTGTCCCGCCCTGCTGTCACAGCTCTTGATGGCCCCTGTGGAGATTTCCGAGAGCCAGATCCGCCAGTTGGATCTTGCAGCTCTCCAGCCCTGGTTCAGCCTTAGCCCTGATGCCCTTGTCCAGCAGGCTGGTTCCCTGGAGCTTCACTTCAATTGGCCCCGTGCCGACGACGACCCCCGGGAGCTGTCGGAAATTGCCGAGTTGCGGCTTTGGTCCCTGCGGGCCGATGCGGAAGCTCCCTGGCTGCCCCTGCTGCTGGAGCGTGGCGGCGGCCAACTCACCCGCCACGTGGCGATGGTGCTGCCCCACCAATTCAGCCGCACGGAGGGCATCCGTTTTGCCCCCGAGTCCCTGGAGCTTTGGATCACCCACAGGCTTTTCAGCCTTGACGCCTGGGCGCGCCTGCACGGTTTGAGTTGCCGTCAGGGCTTAGCCCAGATGGCTGCGGTGCTTGGCTACGAGCTAGACGGAGGCTTCTGGGCGCCACTTTCAGCCGGGGCGGCTCATTAGTAGTGCCAGGGCCCTGCGTCCGCTGTCGAGCGCAAGTATGAGAGTTAAAGCCCGCAGTAGCCACGTCAGCTGACCGTCGCTGACCCGATCCAGCCTGGCGGCCGACCAGCGTGCAGCAACAGCTGCTGTGCCTCCTAGGAGCATCCCGATCGGCAGCAGTGCTCGGCCATCCAGCAGGAAGGTGGTTGAGGCGACTGAGGCTGAGGTGAGCACCGCCAGGGTGCTGAAGCGGATTGCCAGGTGAATTGGCACCTTCATCAGCTGCACCATCAAGGGAACCATCACCAGGCCACCGCCGAGACCGAGCAAGCCGGTGGCCATACCTGCGACCATGCCAGTGGCTGTCAAACCCGCCAGCTTCAAGCTGTCGGTATCGATGGCAGCCTGCGCCGACGGGGGGCGAAAGCTCAAGGCCAGTCCTCCGTACATCAACGCCTGCATTGCGAGCAACATCCAGCCATGCAGCACCAGCCCAACCTGGCTGAACAGGCCTGCACCGAGGCCTGCACCCAGCACAATCGCCAAGCCCCCGCGCCAGGGAAGGCTGCGGTTGCGCAGGTGGGCCCAGGTGCCACCCATGGTGGTGGGCACGATCGCCAGGGTGCTGGTGGCCAGGGCCTGGTGCGGATCAAGTCCGGCTAGCAGCAATAGGGGGGAAAACACCAGCCCACCGCCGATGCCCAGCACTCCCGACAGCAGACCCGCCAGCAGGCCAAGGGGCAGATAGGGCAACAGGCTCCACAACATCCGGGCAACCTGGCGGAATGGATCACTCTCCAGCATCTCCCCTCCCAGCCATGCGGCTGCTGCCCAGCAGCTGCCATCCGGGAGCCAGGCAGATGGCGATAGACAGCCTGCTGCTGGACCAACGGGCACCGGCCTTTCGGCTCTACTCCTGGCAGCACCCGACCCTGTCGCTGGGGTTTCACCAGCGCTGCATAGAACCCCATTGGCAGGCGCTGGCAGCGGCGGGGGTGATCGATTTGGTGCGACGACCAAGTGGCGGCCGTGCCGTGCTCCACGCCGGAGAGCTCACCTACGCCCTGGTGTGGCCTGATCCCCCCCTATCGCGTCAGGAGACGTACGGCAGCGCTTGCGCCTGGCTTGTGAATTGCTTTGCCGGATTGGGACTGCCATTGCAGGCAGGCCGCCAGGCCGCCAGCCCACAACCGAGCAGCTGCTTTGCCACCAGTACGGCTGCGGATCTAGGGCACGCCAGCGGCGTCAAGCGGGTTGGCAGCGCCCAGCTCTGGCGCCGCGGCTGCCTGCTGCAGCACGGCTCGATTCTTTTGGAGCCACCCGCCGACTTATGGAAGCTTGTGTTTGGCGGGCCGCCACCCCAATTGCCAGTTCTGCCCATAGACCGCGCTGAGCTGGAGCTGCGTTTGATCCAAGCGGCCCAGGCTGAGCTGCCTGCGGCGGCGGGCGGTAACAGGACCATTCCCCTCAGCAGCGAGGAATGGGAACAGATTGCAGCGACCGAGGCCAATTACTGGCTGGCGTTGGCTGGCCCCTCCTCGCTTGCTTCACCAGAGGCCACCATGGACCGCACCACCTGGGCTAAGGCCAGGCCAAGTGGATAGGTGCCTTGGCGACGGGCGGCCTCAAGCATGGGAGCGGGTAGGCGCAGGCCCAATTTGGCAAGCACCGCCTCGCCGAGCTCGGGGCGTTCGATGGTGCCGCAGGGGAGGCCGGCTGGGCTTAGCACCAGCAGCCGGTTGCGGCCGCTGTCCTCGAGTTGCTGCACCGCTTGCCACAGCGGTGCCGACTCCCGGATGGAGGGCAGGCTCGAGAGGGGCTGGATGTGGTCGCCGATGCTGTCCGTATCCCAACGCTGCACTGGCAGTTGTTGCAGGGGCTTGTCGTCAATGAAGCCCTGCCAGCGGCCGCGATCGCAGACCAGCAGCCAGTCGCCTTGGTCGACCTCGCTGGCTTGGGAGACACGCATCTGGCTCAGTTCCCGTAACCGACCTGCCGCCTCAAGCACCCGAAATCGCCGCCCAGCCGCATCCCGTACTTTTAGTTCGTTGAGGGTTTGCTGTAAGGCGAGCATTTGGCGCTGATTGCGCGAGGCCCCAAGTCCAAACCAGCCCAGCAGCATCAACCAGGCGCCGCTGAGGCCCCCTCCGCGCAGCAGCACCACGGTGCCCATGCCAATGGCAAGCAGGGAAAGGAAGCGCCCACAGCTGTTAGCAACCTCCACGCCGCGCCGCTGGCTACCGCTGGCCTGCCACACCAGGGCCTTCACAATCAAGCCCCCATCTAGTGGTAGGCCTGGCAGCAGGTTGAACAGGGCCAGCACCATGTTGAGGGTGCCCAGTTCTGAAACCATGGCGCCCAGCAGGGGGGAGAGATGGGCGGCTGGATGGGTCGCGGCCAGCAGGCCCACGCCCAGTACCAGGCTTACGGCAGGGCCAGCAGCTGCCACCAGCAGGGCGCCGCGGGCGGTGCTGCACTCGCGCTCCACGCTGGCCACGCCGCCGAGCAGGAACAAGGTGATGCTGCGCACCTCAACCCCCTGGGCCAGGGCCACCAGGGAGTGGCCCAATTCGTGTAGGAGCACCGAAACGAACAGCAACATTGCCGTAACCAGCCCCAGGCCCCAGAGCACCGGGGCACTCATCGGATCTTTGAGGGTGAGGCTGTATTGCTGTTGGAAGGCCGCGGTGGCAAGCACCAAGATCACAAACCAACTGGGGTGGATCCGTAGGGGGATGCCCCGAATTTTGAAAATTTGCCAGCCTTCTCCCACTGCCCTCTGTCTTGGTGTCTGATCCTAGAAAGGGGTGACAGCCTTTGCCCTCGCCATGGCATCCCCCCTGCTGAAGATCTGTGGGTTGCGGGAAACGGACCAGGCCGCAGCGGTGGCCCAACTGGGGGTGGATGCGATCGGCGTGATCGGGGTGCCGGGCTCGCCTCGCTTCCTTGAGGCTGAACACCGGCCGGCGCTTTTTGGGGCGATGCGGGCCGCGGCGCCTGGCTGCCGCGGTGTGCTGGTGGTGGCCGATCCGCTCGAGCAGCAGTGGGCCCAACTAGAGCTGGGACAGGGTCATGATGTGGTGCAGTTGCACGGCTCAGAAACACCCCAGCTCTGCGGCCAGCTGCGCTCCCGCTTGGGCTGTGAGATCTGGAAAGCCCTGAGGATTCGCAGGCCAGAAGATCTGCAGCGGGCCGTTGACTACGCCCTGGTGGTGGATGCCTTGCTTCTCGATGCCTGGGTGCCCGACCAGTTGGGCGGTACCGGCCACCGCATTCCGATTGAGTGGCTGCAGGGTTTTACGCCAGTTCTTCCCTGGTGGCTGGCGGGGGGCATTCGGGCCGACCGGGTGCCGGGAGTGCTTACCCAGCTGCGCCCCACAGGCCTCGATGCCTCCAGCGGCGTGGAGCGAAGCCCAGGCAATAAGGATCTCGATCAGGTTGCAGCACTAGTGGCTGCGGTACGGGTTGCTGGCCTCCCTGGGCCTTCCCAGTCAAGATCGGTGGGTCTTGCCCCTTCTTGATGGGTTTGTTTCGTACATCTGCGCTTCTTCGTCCATCCCTCTGGGCCCTGGCGTTGACCATTGGCTCAGGTTTAGGACTAGGCCCGCTGGCACCGGTACGGGCCCAGGACCTAGTGGGCTGCCAGCTGGTGGATGGCCAGCTTTCCTGCGTACCAGGGGTGAGTGCCGACCCCCAGTCCCAGATCCGTGCCCTGCGCCAGCAGATCAATACGGATCTGCAACAGGAGAGTGCAGTTCAGCAGCAAATCGATGGTTTGCAGCAGCTGGTGCTCCAGGGTGAAGCCGTGCAGGGGGCAGTACTACAGGCCACGGCCTTAGCCGACGTATTGGCCGCATTGCCACCCTCAGCGTTTCATTGGTACCGACGTAGCCCTGGTGCCAACCAGTGGCTGCTGATTGACGGCGCAACAGGGCCCAGCTACGTATTGCAGCTTCAAGACGTTTCAGCCCAGGTAATGGTGGTGATATCAGTGCCAGCCCAAGGTGGTGGTTCTAGCCGGCAGGCTTCGCCGGCCATTGGACCAATTGGCAGCAAACCCTGAGGTTGATTTTCGGGGAGGTTGGTCTTCGGGGAGGTTGGTTTTCGGGGGAAGGTGACTTTCTACCTAAAGCTTTCGCTCTAGGTAGAAAGCATGCACTCCTGCTGCTTAACCAGCTCGAAAAATTCAGCCTTAAGGCTTGGATCTATACGGAAATCTCCCCGAACCACAGAATTGACCATGCTGGTTTGGGGCTCCTTCACACCACGCCACTTCATGCAGTAGTGCTGGGCTTTTACCAAAATTGCCAGACCTTGGGGCTCGCAAAGACGCTCGATCTCGTCGGCCAAGATCATTACAGCCTCTTCCTGAATATGGGGCCTTGAGAATACCCAATCGGCAACTCTAGAGAACTTGGATAGGCCAATTACCCGATCGCCGGGCTTGATACCAATCCAGCAATTGCCCAAAATGGGCACTAAGTGGTGTGAGCAGGCGGAACGAACGGTAATGGGACCAACGGTATAAATTTCATCCAGCTTTTTAACATTTGGAAAGCTGGCGATCTTGGGCTGCTCGTGATAGCGCCCCTTAAAGACTTCGTGCAGGTACATCCTGGCGACACGCTCAGCTGTCTCCTCGGTGTTGTGATCTTTGTCTATATCGATGACAAGACTACGGAGCAATTCGCGAACCTTGCCCGCCACCTCAATCTCCAACTGCTCGAGCTCACCATCGCGCAGATGGTCAGAAATGTTGTCGTTTGCGAGGTAAGCAACTCCTGCAGCGTCAAGACGCTCACGGATTCGCAGACTTATGGGCAAGGGAGCTGAATCGGGTGTAATGGAGAGCGAAGGAATGCTGGACGGCAGGGTGGAAGTCATAGGGGGGCTCAAAGCGCGCCGGCGGCCGGCATGAGGGTGAGATCTTCCACCACTGAGGTGGCTGGCTGTTGGGCCAAGTACAGCAGGGCTTCAGATGCCCTTTCAACGTTAAGCATGGCACGGCGATCGAACGTACTGTGGACGTTTTCGCTCTCCCAGAGAGGCGTATTCACCGCACCTAGGGTAAGGGTGCTTACCCGTATGCCAAAGGGGCGTTCTTCGACTGCAAGGCATCGACTAAGGGAGAGGAGAGCGGCCTTGCTAACGCAGTAAGCGCCCCAGTCGGGGAAGGCTTGGTGGGCTGCATGGCTGTTCAGATTGATGATATGTCCGCCGCCAGCCTGCCTGAGTCTTGGAAGCAGCGACTGGCACACCTGAAATACAGCAGTGAGATTGAGCTGCATCAACAGTTGCCATTGCTCCAGGGGCATCTCTGCCAAGGAGCCTGTATAGGCAACGCCGGCATTGTTAATTACAACAGTAGGTGTGAGGCCTCGGCTGCAGAGGTCTTCCAGTCCGGGAGCAATAGTGGCAGGCTCGGCGAGATCGAGGCCGATGGATTCGATTCTCCTGCCAGTGGGCTTTAGATCCGTCGCAAGCGAATCGAGATCGGCAGTAGTCCTGGCTAGCAGAAGTAAATCGTAGCCGGCAGCGGCAAACTTTTGGGCTGCTGCTGCACCTATGCCTCGCGAGGCGCCGGTGATCAGAGCAACAGGTGCTGAATCAGGCAAAGGCAGGCTCTGGGAGGCAACGGGACCTGAAGCAAATCTTAAGAGCTGGGGGAAGGAATTGGGGACTCGCTGTCGAGCACCCTTCCCATGCGGCGGAATTTGGCGTAGCGCTGCTCGATCAATTGGGATTCACTTAGGCCCTGCAGTTCGCTGAGTTGCTCCAGCAGGGCAGATTTCAGGGTCTCAGCGGCCTGGAGAGGAGCCGAGTGGTTGCCGCCGGCAGGCTCGGGCAACACCAGGTCAACGATGCCGAGCTTGAGCAGATCAGGGCCTGTGATCTTGAGAGCCTCAGCGGCAGTGGAGGCCTTGCCTGCGTCCCGCCACAGGATCGAGGCGCAGGCTTCTGGGCTGGCCACTGTGTAAACGCTGTGCTCGAACATCAGCAGCCGGTCGGCTATGCCGATGCCCAGGGCGCCACCAGATCCGCCTTCGCCGATCACCGTGGCAAGGATCGGCACCCGCAGCCGGAACATCTCACGCAGATTGACGGCGATCGCTTCACCCTGCCCCTGCTCCTCGGCCAGCACCCCCGCGTAGGCCCCCGGCGTATCGATGAAACTCAAGATCGGCAGGCGAAAGCGATCGGCATGCTCCATCAGCCGCATCGCCTTGCGATAGCCCCCTGGGGATGCCATGCCGAAGTTGCGGGCGACATTCTCCTTGGTGTCGCGGCCTTTTTGATGTCCGAGCAGCACCACACCCTGCTCACCGATCCTGCCAACCCCACCCACTAGGGCCCGGTCGTCACTGCCACGGCGGTCGCCATGCAGCTCCAGCCACTCATCAGTAATCACCTGGATGTAGTCCAGGGTGCTGGGCCGCTGGGGGTGGCGGGCCACCTGGATCTTCTGGGAGGGCGTCAGGGCATCGAAGATGTCTTTGCGACGTCTGGTGGCCAGGGTCTCGAGCTGCAGCAGCTGCTGACTCACATCCACCTCCGAGTCGCGTGCCAACTGGCGGATCTGCTCGATCTGCTCTTCGAGCTCAACGAGGGGTTTTTCGAACTCCAGCAAGGCGCGGCGGGCCATGGCGGGGATGGGCAAGGGGACTAAAGGTATTCAGGCAGTAGTCAGGGCCGGGGTGGGATCGATCTGGGCGGACAGCCCCAGGGCCTGGAAGCCATGGCGCAGGGAGGCGGCACCAATCAGATCCATCTTGTCGAGGCTGATGTTGTTGCGCCCCCAGCTGAAGTTGGTGTGGATACCTTCGAACTCCAGCAGGATGGCCTCGGCGAAACAGGCAAACATCTGACGTTTGGGGTTGTCCATTTCAGCCATTTCCATCATTTGCCAGGTGATGTCGCTGAAAAACTCAACGATGCCGCCCTTCAATACATGGATGCCGTTGCCACTGGCCTTGGTGTCTAGGTTTTTCGGGTAGCCGCCGTCGATCATCAGGCAGGGCGACTTAAGACTGGCCGCATCAATGCTCAGCGTTTGGGGCAAGCTGGCCACCCACACCACTACATCGGCTTCCGGTAGGGCCTCCTCCAGCTTGAGGATCCGGCCGCCGCCAAGCTCCTGCTGTAGGTCCAGCAAGGGTTGGGCCTGGCGGGCGACCAGTAAGAGCTCCTTGACTCCAGTGCGCTGACTCAGCCAGCGGCATACAGCGCTGCCGATATCACCGGTAGCCCCAATGACTGCGACCCGGGCCTGGCTCAGATCAATACCGAGCTTGGGGGCATTGGTTTCCACCTGGCGACAAATCACCCAGGCGGTGTGGGTATTTCCGGTGGTGAATCGCTCCCATTCCAAGGTGGTGGAACGGATTTGCTGCTCCTTGAGCAGGTTGAAATTTTCAAAAATGATCGAGGTAAAACCGCCCAAAGCGGTGATATCGATACCATTTTTTTGGGCCAGCTCCATAGCGCTTAGCACCTTGCGGCGAGCGGTTTTAAACCGACTCAGCATTTCTGGCACGAAGCAGGAGTCGATGTATGCCCCTTCTATGGTCTTGCCTGTGGCGCTGGTCACCTGAAGATGCTCCACCAATTGGGGCGGGGCACTACACCAAACGTCGAGGTCACCTTCGGCAAACTCTTCAAAGCCAAGAGTGCGAGCCTTGTCACGGGCAGCCTCGAAGCTTGTGGAGTGACCGATCAGGCCGAACATGGGCAACCCCAGGGGATGTCGCGGACGCTACATCTTGCCACGACACCCCTGGCAGGAGGCTTCAGCCGATCAATGCAGCAGCTGCCATTTTGGCGATCTCCCTGGAAGTGAAGCCAACTTCGAGCAGAGCCTCTTGGTAGGAGGTGAGGAAATCGGCCATCAAATCCTCCTGGTCCATTTGCAGAACAGCCGCGTCGCCAGCGACCTGCTCAAGCATCTTGCGCACCAGAGGCAGATTCTCACGGTTTGCCTGCTCCAGCTCCCCTCGCACCGTTTCGAGGTTGGCTTTCAGCCATTCCTGACCGTAATTAAGGTGAGTGTACTCATCTTTGACTACCCCTTCGGTAATCTTACGCGCGAATGGATCGGCCACAGGAATATAGATGTGATAGGCCGAAATTGCAAAGGCCTCAATCAGAATGGCCTGAATCAAAAGACAGGTTGTGACCTTGCCTTCAGCTAAAGCCTTCTGAAAGTTGTTGTGCAGGGGAGAGAAGAACTCCTTAGCAAACGGCATGTCAGCAGTGACGCCGAGGTTGTTGGCGCAAGCTGTGAAGCCCTTCATGTGCTTCAGCTCCATGCGGGCCAACTTGGTGAGCTCCTCAGCTTGGTCGGGGAGAAGCCCACCAATAGAGATGTAATTGTCGTGAGCTTCCTGCTCACCTTCGATCACGATCGCGTTGATGCGGCTGTAGGCGTCCTTGTAGGTGTCTGTGCTGAAGTCGGGCAGTTGGTCGGATGGGAACGCCTCAGTGACATTCTCAGTCACATTGTCAGTGACGTTGGTAGGAGCAAGAGTTGCCATGGCAGCCGCGCTGTTGGATCTGATCTACTGACTGTAACCACCCCCTACCGAACTCTGACCGTCCCCTGGCCTGGCCAGGGGCTGGCCAGCAGGGTTTCGAAGCGGTGCTGCCAACCTGCGACCAACCTGTCAAAAAGTTGGGCTCCCAGGGCTGCAGAAGCGCCGCGGGCGTCGCCAACCACTCCGGTGAGGCTGAGTTCCTGGCTGAGCCAGGCAAGCGGGGCGGCCCCTTCCAGGCTCCAGCCCGCGGGGATGACCTCGCCTCGCTTGCCATCGCAGGGGCGCTGCTCGCCCACCAGCTGGGGGGCGAGGTGCAGCATCAGGCTGGTTTCCGCCAGGCCCGCGTGCAGCCCGTCGGAGCGCTCCGGCTCGGGGATGAGCTCGGCGATCCCCTCGGGACCACTCCATAAAAAGCAGGGCAGCACGGCTAGCTCGGGCCGCTCCGCCCGCAGCTGGCGCGCGGCGGTCTGAAGCAGGGATATTTGGCCTCCGTGTCCGTTAAACAACACCAGGCGCTGAAAACCTGTGCCGGCAAGTTCATGGCCTACGGCCACCAGTTGCTCGATCAGGACCTGGGGGGGGAGGCTGATGGTGCCACTGAAACCACGGTGCTCTGGGGAGAAGCCAATGCTCTGCAGCGGCAGCCGCACGATGGGCAGGCTTGGCTCTAGCGCTACCAAAACTGCGTCTAGCACTCGATCGGCAAACAGGCCATCCGTTCCGAGCGGCAGTTGGGGGCCGTGTTGCTCGACCGCCCCCCAGGGCCAGACAACCGTGCTTCCTGGCTGGGCTGCAAGCTCCTGAACCTGCGGCCAGGCCAGCTGCTCAAGGTGGCGCTGCTGGGGCATTTTTTGAGGACTGATCACTACAGTGTGGGGCTCTCAGCCCTTAGTGGAGATGGCCGGTACCGGCAGTCAACCGCCCTCATCCTCATCCCGGCCCGTGCCCCCTGGTCCTGCGCGCCCAGTGCCTGCACGCCCCCAGCCGCTGGCGCCCCTGCGTAAGCCGCCCCAGGTGTTGATGATCCGCAAGGACGAGCCAGCCCCGCAGCCGTCTGCGACTGAGCCTGCGCTTGCTGCAGCTCCCCAGGCTCCCGCTCAGCTCGCTCCCGTTAACCGGGTTGCGGCACCTGCAAGCACTCCTGTCCGAAACGACGACGAGCTGTTTGACCTGGGGTCCATGGAGGGCCTAACCATGGCCGACCTGCTGGGCCCTGACCCGAGTCAGAAGCGTGCTCCCAAGGCTGCTGCTGCCGGAGAGCCCAGCACCAAGCCCGCAGCGCGGAGCGTCGACGATTTCGACTTTGACGAAGAAGCCTTTCTGGCGGCTCTCGACGACCACGAGCCCCATGGCACCACTGGAGAGGTGGTGCGCGGCACCGTGATCGGTGTCGAAAGCGATGGCGTTTACGTGGATATCGGCGGCAAGGCGCCGGGTTTCATGCCCAAAAAAGAGTGCGGCCTGGGGGTGATCACCAACCTCAAGGAGACCTTTCCCAAGGGGCTGGAGGTGGATGTGCTCGTCACCGGTGAGCAAAACGCCGATGGCATGGTGACCATCAGCGCCCGGGCCTTGGCCCTGCGCCAGAGCTGGGAGAAGGTGAGGCTCTTGGAGAAGGAGGGCAAGGTGGTGCAGGTCAAAGTGAACGGCTTCAATCGAGGTGGTGTCACCTGTGAACTTGAGGGATTGCGCGGCTTCATCCCCCGTTCCCAGCTGCAGGAGGGCGAAAACCATGAGGCTTTGGTGGGTAAGACCCTTGGTGCCGCTTTCCTAGAGGTCAATCCAGAGACCCGCAAGTTGGTGTTGTCCGAGAAGAAAGCTGCAACTGCAGCACTGTTCCAAAACCTGGAGGTGGGTCAGCTGGTCGAAGGCCAGGTGGTGGCTATTAAGCCCTATGGCTTGTTTGTCGATCTAGGTGGTGTGAGCGGTTTGTTGCACCAATCGGCAATTAGTGGAGCTCAGCTGCGGGACCTGCGTGAAGTTTTTGGCCAGGGAGACCGGGTCAAGGCCCTGATCACCGAGCTGGATCCGGGCCGAGGCCGCATCGCCCTCAATACCGCCCTTCTCGAGGGACAGCCCGGTGAACTGCTGATTGATCGAGACAAGGTGATGGCTGAGGCTCCAGAGCGGGCCAACCGGGCCCGCTCCGTGCTGCGCCAGCAAGAACAAGGGGCCGGATGAAGCAGGCCGCTCCAGATTGGGAGCTCGACTACTACTCTCGCCCCATCCTTGAAGAAGATGGCAAAAAGCGCTGGGAGCTGCTGATCTGTTCCACCCCTGAGGTGCCCGGACCAGGGGAGGTAGCGAGCGAATCCTTCCGCTGGGCCCAGGCCTGCCCTGCCACCAGCGTTAATTCGATCTGGCTGAGGGAGGCTCTGGAGGCAGCATTGGCTGGTGCTGCCGCCCAGGGTTTTGGGCCGCCTCGGCGGCTGCGCTGCTGGCGTGGCTCGATGCGCACCATGGTGCAGCGGGCGGCTGAGGGGCTGGGATTGGAGCTGGTGCCCAGCCGCCGTACCTACGCCCTAGTCAACTGGCTGCAGGAGCGGGAGCGCCTGGTGTATCCCCAGGAGCCCGGCTACATGGCGGGCCCGTTAGCACCGCCCCCCCAGGCTTTGCGACCGATTGCGGTTCCCTTGCCGGAAGAGGCGCGGGGCGACAGCTGGGCCTGGGCCACCTTGCCCTTGGGTGCCCTAGCCGCTGCATCGGAGTGGGAGGTTGGCTTTGCTGGCCTCGTACCCCTACCAATGGCGGGGGCTGCCGAGCTGCCGGTGCCGGGCATTCGCCTATTCAGCTCCACCAGGGCCCTGGCCCTGGCCGGCTGGCTGGCTGGGCTCGAACCCGTGCGGCTTGAGATCAGTGGCCCGCAGCTAGTGCTTGAGGCAGGCCTTGAGGATCGCTGGCTACTCACCAACTTGCCGGCTGAGGAGGCAGAGGTGGCGACTGCCGCTTTTGCTGCCGCCCGAGAGCAGGCCGGTGGCCTTCAGTTCCTTGCCGTTCAGGCCAGCGAGCAGGACCAGCGCTTTGAGGGCTTCTGGTTGCTGCGCGATCTTCCCGACGCTTGATTCCCCACGATGGCCGAAGCGGTTGATCCCCCCTTTGATCATCCCGACCGGGACTTCAATTCCTTGCCCGGTTGGACCTGGGTAGGTACCTATGGCGGCTACTACCTCCAGTGCGACCTGCTCCAGTCGTTTGAGCATGGCTTCTTTACACGTCAATGGCAGGGACGGGGGCCTGAGGTGCTGGCGGCTTATGTGAGCGCTGGGGTGAGTGTGCACCGTCTGCGCCAGGTGCACAGTGCCGTGGTTTTGCCAGCCAGCCAGGCCAGCGCCGATCCCTTTCCCGAGGCCGATGGTCTTATTAGTGATGCCGGCGGCCAAAGCCTCTGGGCTTGTGGCGCTGACTGCACCCCGGTGCTGATTGCTGATCCCGCTACTGGCCGGGTGGCGGCTTGCCACGCTGGTTGGCGCGGTGTGGCTGGAGGCATCCTCGAGCGCGCCGTGCAGCAGCTGGTGGATGGAGGCAGTCGGCCGACCGAGCTGCTGGTGGCCCTAGGACCAGCGATCGGCGGTGGTTCCTACCAAGTACAGCGGCTGGTGTCTGAACAGGTTGCGGCGTCTCTAGCCGCCGCCCCTGATGCGTCTTTGCTGCCTGTTCTGCTTGAGCAGTTGCGTCAGTGCGGCGCTCTGCAGGCCGATCCAGACCCTATGAAAGACCGCCTTGATATTCGCCTTGCCGCCCAGCTCCAACTTGAGCGACTTGGGGTGCCCACGGCGCAAATTGGCCACTGCCCTCTTTGCACAGCCAGCGAACCACTGCTTTTTCACTCCTGGCGGCGCGATCAGGTGAAGGCGGTGCAGTGGAGCGGCATTGTTTCTCAGGCTTGAATCTTGGCACTGTTTCAAGCTGGATTCGCCTTCAATTCAAGCCGCGTAGCTTGCATTCGGGCCTGTCTCTGCGCAATAATGCAGGAGTTGCATAATTATCATCAATGCTCACTGGTGTCGACCTTCTCGCCAAAGTCAAAGAACTCGGGGATGTGAGCAAGTCTGACTTGGTTCGCGCTTGCGGCTATGTCTCCCACAAAAAAGACGGTTCGGAACGGCTGAATTTCACAGCCTTCTACGAGGCTCTCTTGAATGCCAAGGGAGTCGATTTTGGCGGTGCAGCCAAAACCGGGAAGGGCGGCCGCAAACTCAGCTTCAACACCAAGGTCCAGTTCAACGGAAACTTGATGGTCGGCAAGGCTTATACAGGCATGCTTGACCTCAAGCCTGGCGATGAGTTCGAAATCAAGTTGGGTCGCAAACAGATTCGCTTGGTACCACTGGGTGCTGAGGACGAGGAAGAGTGATCGACAGGGCTACCTGTTCGGCCACTTTGATGCCATCAATTGCTGCCGAGAGGATTCCGCCGGCATAACCAGCTCCCTCGCCGGCTGGGTATAACCCTGGGGTGTTGCCACACTCCAGGGTTATTTCGTCTCTGGGTAGCCGCACGGGCGACGAGGTGCGGGTCTCTACACCGGTGAGCAGGGCATCGCCCATTAGGAAGCCTGGAATACGGCGATCGAAGGCAGGCAGGGCCTCTCGGATAGCTGTCAGCACGAACTCCGGTAGGCAGCCAGCCAAATTCCCATAGCAAACTCCTGGTTGGTATGAAGGAATCACTCCGCCACTGCCCTGACTTGGGCGGTTGGCGAGGAAATCTCCAACCCGCTGGGCAGGTGCTTGGTAGTTAGATCCGCCAGTAACAAAGGCGCGGCCCTCCCAATAGCGCTGAAAAGCAACGCCGGCGAGGGGATCGTCGTCTCTTTCCCCGTAGGGCGTCAGATCGGCTAGCTCGATACCCACCACGATGCCGCTGTTGGCATTGCGTTCGTTGCGGGTGTGCTGGCTCATGCCATTGGTGACTACTCGACCTGGCTCCGAGGTAGCCCCCACCACCAATCCCCCCGGGCACATGCAAAAGCTGTAGACACTGCGGCCCAAGTTGGTTGTCTCACGGCAGTGATGCACCAGCTTGTATTCAGCTGGGCCCAGGCGGGGGTGGCCGGCGGCCTGCCCCCAGCGGGCCCTGTCAATCAGGCTCTGGGGGTGTTCGATGCGTAGACCAACTGCGAAAGGTTTGGGCTGCATCGCCACGCCGGCGGTTTTCAACATCTCAAAGCTGTCCCGGGCGCTGTGGCCAAGGGCCAGCACCACCTGGGTGGCGGCAATTCGTTCGCCGCTATCGAGCTGCAGACCCTGAATGGAGCGGTCCACGGGATTTAGCTCCAGGCCGTCTACCCGGCACTCGAAGCGCACCTCGCCCCCTAGGGCCTCGATTCGCTGCCGCAACCCCCGCACCACCGTGGCCAGTTTGTAGGTGCCGATGTGGGGGTGGTGCAGGGTGAGGATGTCAGGGTTAGCGCCTGCGGCAACTAGCTCCTCAAGCACCTTGCGCACATAGGGCTTGGCTTCGCTCACCTGGCTGTAAAGCTTGCCGTCGGAGAAGGTGCCAGCCCCACCCTCGCCAAATTGGGCATTGGATTCGGGATTGAAGTCAGCGCTCCCCTTCCAAAAGCCGAAGGTGTCGGCGCTGCGCTCCTTGACCGCCTTGCCCCGCTCCAGCAGTAGGGGACGAAACCCCATCTGGGCCAGCAGCAGGGCCGCGAAATAGCCGCAGGGACCAGCTCCCACCACCACTGGTCGCATATTTCCAGCGTTGGCTCGGCTTACGACGGGGTGATAGGTCGTGTCGGGGCTGGGCCGCAGATGGGGGTCGCCGGCAAAGCGCTTTAGAAGCCGGGCCTCGGCACGGGCATCAAGGTCCAAATCCAGATCCAGGCTGTAAACGAGGGTGATCGCCGCGCTCTTGCGGGCATCAACGCTGCGCTTAACCAGCCGCAACCCAAGTAGTTGATCGGGGGCGAGCCGCAGGCGCCTCAGCACTGCCGCCGACAGGTCGGCCTCGCTGTGGTCGAGGGGCAGCTTCAATTCGCTCAGGCGCAGCACTACCGACTCCATGGGGGCGCCTGCACGGGAACCGGGCGCTGATTCATGGCGTTATTTCAGCAGTCTTGGCTCCACTGCGCCTGAAATTCGATTGGGCTGCCAGGCTGGAGGTCGATGCGGCGTCGATTCTTTGTCGATTACCCACTGCCCCCTTTGCATGGCCCTGGCGGTCCTTTGTGTGCTGCGAGCCACGGCCCACGGCACCTTGCTCTGGCGTCTGTCTGCCTAGGCGGGGCGCTAAACCATGGGCATGTTCCAGCGCAGCACGCCGAAGAACCTCACCTGGCCGATGGTCACCTGGCCTGGTGCGTTCGTCTCCCGACGTGGCTTCCTCAGCTTGGCTGGCTTGGGAGTGGCCGCCCTTGCGGCCTCAGGCCTGAGCCCTGAGGCCACTGCCGCCCCTAGAGGCGGTGCCAAACCGCTGCTGCCGCCCCGGGGCGACCTGCGCCTGGTGGCGATCAGCGATCTCAACAGCAGCTACGGCTCCACCAGCTACCTGTCGGAGGTGCTGCGGGCCGTTGAACTGATCCCCAGCTGGAAACCCGATCTGGTGCTCTGCGGCGGCGACATGGTGGCGGGCCAGAAGCAGGGCCTCAGCCGGGTACACCTCAGCGCCATGTGGGCCTCCTTCCATCGCCAACTGCTGGCACCTCTGGAGCGGGCTGGGCTGCCGGTGGCGATCACCATGGGCAACCACGACGCCTCTTCCGCCCGTTCTGGGGGCCACTACATATTTGAGCTCGATCGCCAGGAGGCCGAGCGTTATTGGCGCGGCCAGCAGAATGCCTTGGGGTTGAAGTTTGTTGATGCCAGCCGCTTTCCCTTCGCTTACAGCGTGCGTCAGAACGACCTTTTCCTGCTGGTGTGGGATGCCTCCTCGGCCGCCCTGCCCGCCGAACAGGTGGCCTGGGCCGAGCGCCAGCTGCGCAGCCCCGAGGCCCAATCGGCCCGGTTGCGACTGGTGCTTGGCCACTTGCCGCTGCTGGCCGTAGGAGAGGGCCGGGACCGGCCTGGCGAGGTGTTGCAGCAGAGCGAGGCCCTGCGCCAATTGCTGGAGCGCACCGGCGCCCATGCCTACATCAGCGGCCACCATCACGCCTTCTTCCCAGGCCGGGTGGGTCAACTGGACCTGCTCAACCTCGGCGCCCTGGGCAGCGGTCCGCGCCGCCGGCTGCAGGACAGCACGGCTCCGGTGCAGACCCTCACCGTGATCGATGCCTTCTGGCCCCAGGGTGATGGCGCGGGACGCACGACCTACACCACCTACAACATGACCACCCTGGAGTCGATCAGCAGCCAGCAGCTACCGGCCCAGATTCAACCCAGTCAGGGACCGCCGCTGCGGCGGATCGGCTGAGAGATGCGGTTGGCGGCTCAGGCCAAGCTGGCCTCGATCCTGGCCACCTCCAGGCGGGTGGCGATCACGGCGTCGGGGTTGAGGCTGATCGAATCAATGCCCTCCTCCACCAGGAAGCGAGCGAAATCGGGGTAGTCGCTGGGGGCTTGGCCGCAGATGCCGATCTTGCGGCCGCAGCGTTTGGCGCTTTGGATTGCCAGGCGAATCATGGCCTTCACGGCCGGATGCCGCTCGTCAAACAACTCAGCCACCAAGGCTGAATCGCGATCCAGCCCCAGGGTGAGCTGGGTGAGGTCGTTGGAGCCGATCGAGAAGCCATCGAAGCGCTCTGCAAACGCCTCTGCCGCGATCACGTTGCTTGGTAGCTCGCACATCACATACACCTCAAGCCCGTTTTCACCCCGCACCAGGCCGGAGCGGGCCATTTCGGCCAACACCCGATCCCCCTCCTCGGGGGTGCGGCAGAAAGGCACCATCGGGATCACATTGGTGAGTCCCATGGCATCGCGTACCCGTTTAAGGGCCTGGCATTCGAGGGCAAAAGCAGCGCGGAAGGCGGGGGCGTAATAGCGGGAGGCGCCCCGCCAGCCGAGCATCGGGTTCTCCTCGTTGGGTTCAAACGCAGCTCCCCCAAGCAGGCGAGCGTATTCATTGCTCTTGAAGTCGGAAAAGCGCAGGATCACCGGCCTAGGATAGAAAGCCGCTGCAATGCGGGCCATGCCCTGGGCCAGTAGATCCACGTAGTACTCGGCGGGGCTGGTGTGGCCGGCCGTTAACCGGGCTATCTGCTGCCGCTGCTGGGCGTCAGCAACCCGCTCAGGCTGGAGCAGGGCCAGCGGGTGCACCTTGATGTGATTGGCGATGATGAACTCCAGCCTGGCCAGGCCCACCCCGTCGCAGGGAATGGCCGCGAGGTTGAAGGCCTCCTCCGGATTGCCCACATTGATAAGGATGCGGGTCCGGGTGGCGGGCAAATCGTCAATGGCCTGCTCCGTGACGCTGAACGGCAGGTTGCCCCGGTACACCCGGCCGACATCGCCTTCGCAGCAGCTGATCGTGATGGCGTCGCCGTCATGGATGCGCTGGGTGCCATCGCCGGTGCCAACGATGGCCGTAATGCCCATCTCGCGGGCAATGATCGCCGCATGGCAGGTGCGGCCGCCCTGGTCGGTCACCACGCCGCTGGCTCGTTTGAGGATTGGTTCCCAGTCGGGGTCGGTGCGTTCGGTGATCAGTAGGTCGCCAGCCTCAAAACGGCTGATTTCGCCGGGATCCTTAATCACCCGGGCTACGCCGCTGCTCACCGAGGCGCCGATGGCGCGGCCGCTCACCAGGGTTTGCGCCTGATGGGGCTCCAGGTGCCAGCTGCGCAGCACCGCCTGCTGCTGCCGCGACTGCACGGTTTCCGGACGGGCTTGGAGGATGAACAGCTCGCCTGTGAGGCCATCTTTTGCCCACTCGATGTCCATCGGCGTGGGGGCGCCACGCTTAGCGCTGTAGTGACGCTCGATTTGGCAGGCCCAGCGGGCCAGGGTGAGGCACTCGTCATCGCTGAGGGCGAAGCGGTTGCACTCGGCTTCCGGCACGGGCTCGTTTGTCACGGTTATCCCCGCTTCCCCATACACCATCCGAATCGCCTTGCTGCCCAGTCGCTTACTGAGGATCGGCGCAAAGCCCTGCTCAAGCGTTGGCTTAAAAATCAGCACTTCATCGGGGTTAACGGCGCCCTGAACAACGTTTTCACCGAGGCCGTAGGCGGCGGTGAGCAGCACCGCGTCGCGGAAGCCTGTCTCGGTGTCGATGCTGAACATCACCCCGGCGCAGGCCAGATCGGAGCGCACCATGCGCTGCACACCGATCGAAAGGGCGACCTCGAGGTGATCAAAACCATTGAGCTGGCGGTAGGAGATGGCCCGGTCGGTGAACAGCGACGCGTAGCAACGCCGGCAGGCCTGCAGCAGGGCAGCTCCCTGAATATTAAGGAAGGTCTCCTGCTGGCCAGCAAAGCTGGCATCGGGCAGGTCTTCGGCTGTGGCGCTCGAGCGCACTGCTACCGCTGGCAAAACGCCATCTGGTGTTGCCAGCTCTCGATAGGCGGCCAGGATCGCTTCGCTGAGGTCTGCGGGCAGGGTGGTGTTCAGCAGCAGGTTGCGGGCGGCTTTGCCGGCGGCCTGCAGGGCACCGAGATCATCAGCATCCAGGTTTTGGAGTAGGTCCTGCAGTGGAGTTCTGAGGTCGTTGCTGCGCAGTAGGTGGCGGTAGGCGGCGGCTGTGGTGGCGAAGCCTCCAGGCACCCGCACACCCTGGCCCGCGAGCTCGCGGATCATTTCGCCGAGGGAGGCGTTTTTGCCGCCCACCTCGGCTATCGCCCCGATGCCAACTGCCGCGAACGGCACGACGAGCAGTTCGCGGCTGTTGGCATGGGTAGTTGGCATGGATAGTTGGCAGCCAACCTGACTCTGGCGACTTCTTGGGGCGTTGTCTTAACTGTGAAGCCAGGGATGCAGGCCCCACACCCCCTGCCACTGGTTCGAAATAGGTGGCACAGTGGGGTGAAGCTTTTTCGTTGCTCGCTAGTTTCTGTGTCTCGCTTTTCCCTCGCCTGGATCGCTGCTTCCGCCCTAAGTACCACCGCTCTGCTGGGAGCTCCTGTCTTCGCCCAGTCGCCTGGGGCTGCCGCCGCTGCGGCCAAGCCAGTCAGCATTGAGACCATGAACGATCTGGCTCTCGCTGCCGCCGTCAACGTCTGTGAGCTGGCGGTGGAGCAAAAATTGGCCGTTCAGAACGCCGTGATCTCCAATGCCAAGGCGATCACCTACGTGGTGACCGCAACCCATGGCGGTCAGATAGCTGGCAGTGGCAAGCTTGAAACCTCCCAGATTGTCAATGGCAGCATTGTGCAGATTGTGGGCCGGGTTAAGCAGGGCTGTTACGCCAAGATCTCCGCCGACGACAAAAAATTTGTGGACGAAGTGATCGCCCAGTACATAGCCCAGGCCTCCAAAGCCCAGCCCAAGAAGTAAATAGCTTGCCCTTTGACTGGAGATCAAACTTGCCCTGTAACTGGAGATCAGTCGGAGTCGGAAGTCTCTGGCTTGCTCTCCGGTAGGAGTTGGGCCAGTAGCCCAGCCACCATCAGCAATCCGCCCAAGCTAAGGGCCAGGGTTTTATTACTCGCCGCGGGGCCCTCACTCCATACCCCCGCCGCCAGGAAGGCTCCCCCCAGCAGCAGGGAGGGCACCAGCACGATGCCCTTGGCGGTGCGATTCAGACTCATGGGCAGATAAGTGGCCTCATTCAGGCTGCGACGTTGGCACAGTCGGCGCTGGCCTGGGAGTCGGCTTGGGCCAGACCGGCTGCGATTAATCCGCTGCCCAGATCTGCTGCTTGGTTTGTGCTGCCACGCACGGGAGCAAGCGGCTGAACCCTTGCCAACAGCACACCCTGGTTTTGGCCCATCGGCCGCAAATTGACGCGTGTGTGGCGAGGAACGGCTTGGCGAAGCCAAGCCACTGCCTCAGACTGCTTAGCTTCAGCTACCTCCACACAGGCCAGCTGCACCGTGTAGCTACGGTTTTGGTCGCCTAGCTGGAGCAGGGTTGCCCCCCGCACTTGCAGCACCTCGGCCGCCAAGGCGGCTCCAGGCCACACCAATAAAACCGCCAGCAATGCGGCGAGCCATCTCAAAGCTTGGCGCCGCAGCTGGGGCAGAACAGGTGGGCACTTTCGGTGGTGCTACCGCAGGAGTGGCAATGGCGGCTCGTGTCGATAGCTAGCTCTGGATGGGATGGCAGCCCCACCATCTGAGCGTTGCTGGCGCCGGGGGGAACCATCGGATAGCAGTTCTCGTTGCGGCGCACCTTGACATCGATGAAGGCAGGCCCGGGATGGTCAAGGGCCTCCTGCAGTTGCTGGCGCAGGTTGGCCCGTTCGTCGATGCGCACGCCCCGAACGCCGAAGGATTCCGCTAGAGCTGCGAAATTCGGCATGCCATTGGTCATTTCCGAGGCCGAGTAGCGCTCTCCGTAGAAGCTCTCCTGCCACTGGCGCACCATGCCCTGCCAGCCGTTGTTAATCACCACAACCTTCACCGGCAGGTTGTATTGGCTGAGAGTGCCCAGTTCCTGAATGTTCATCAGGATGCTGGCGTCGCCGGCAACACAGATCACCTTCTCATCCGGGAAGGCGGTCTGCACGCCCATGGCTGCGGGCATGCCGAATCCCATCGTGCCAAGGCCCGCCGAGCTGATCCAGCGCCGGGGGCCATTGTGTAGAAATTGGGCGGCCCACATCTGGTGTTGGCCCACATCTGTGGTGTAGAAGGCATCTGGTGCCAGCTCCCTCAGGGCGACAACCACTTCCTGGGGGGCGATGTCTCCCTCCGGATCGGGCACCACCAGGGGATAGTTCTGCTTCCAGCTGTCGATGCGCTGCAACCAGGCCTCGGTGCGGCCCTCCGAGCTGTCCTGGGCTGAGGCAGCCAGAAGGGCTGCTAGCGCGGCCTGGACATCGGCCACCAAGGCCACATCGGGTAGGCGGGTTTTGCCCATCTCCGCCGCGTCGATATCGATGTGGATCACCTGGGCCCGGGGCGCAAAGCCATCCAGCCGGCCTGTGACCCGGTCATCGAAACGGGCACCGGTGGCAATCAGCAGATCGCACTCTGTGACTGCGAAATTGGCATAGGCGGTGCCATGCATGCCGAGCATGCCCACCGATTGGGGGTGCTTCTCATCGAAGGCTCCCTTACCCATCAAGGTTGTGGTTACAGGCAGGCGGAAGCGTTCGGCCAGCTGTTTCACGGCGCCATGGGCCCCGCTGCTGATGGCTCCACCACCGACGTAGAGCAGGGGGCGACGGGCTTGGCGGATCAAGGCCAGAGCCGCGGCAACGGCCTCGGGGTCGGGGCTGGGTGGCAACTTGAATCCAGCTGGAATCGCCGAGCCCGGAGCCACCGGCGTGTAGTCGAATTCCTCCAGACCGACGTCCTTGGGCACGTCAATCAGCACCGGGCCGGGCCTGCCACTGGCTGCAATCAAAAAGGCTTCAGCCACGATCCTGCCGATGTCGCGGGGATCGCGCACCACCCAGGAGTGCTTCACGATCGGCAGGGTTATGCCGAAGATGTCGGTTTCCTGGAAGGCGTCGGTGCCAATCGAGGCCCGAGGAACCTGCCCGGTGATCACCACCATCGGCACCGAGTCCATCTGGGCGGTGGCGATACCGGTGACCAGGTTGGTGGCGCCAGGCCCCGAAGTTCCAAAGCAGACGCCAACTTCGCCGGTGGCTCGCGCGTAGGCATCGGCCGCATGGGTGCCGCCCTGCTCATGGCGCACGAGGATGTGCTTCAACCAGCCACGGGATTCTGCCTTGTGCAGTTCGTCATAGATGGGCAGGATCGCGCCGCCGGGATAGCCAAAGATGTGGCGCACTCCATGGCGATGCAGGGCATCCATCAGGGCATAGCCGCCGTTTACTCGCTGAGGAGCAAAAGCTTCAGAAACAGTGTCATCACCACTAGTTGTGGCGGTAGCGGACTGGGCCGCAGAGGCGAGGGGCGTCAGCGTCACGGCTGCTGCAGGCCAATCAACTTGGCGGTTAACGGATTACGGCAACCCTAGTTGCCGGCGGCGCTTTCGGGGCAGTTGCCCGACCTGGTTGCTGGCGCCTGCCGGCTGCCATAGCTCGCAGGATCTGGGCTGGGTCTAGCCAGCGACCGCCATGGCGCATGCCCCAATGCAGGTGTGGACCAGTAGTGCGGCCGCTCACGCCCACATGGCCGATTAGTTGCCCCGTGCGTACGCCCTGGCCCTGGCGCAGCAGCACCTGACCACTGCTGTAGGTGCCGCCTGAAACCCGGCCGGACAAATGGCAGTAGATGTGCTCGTAATCGCCCGAACGAATCACCAGCCCCAAGCCGCAGCCTCCGTCGTTGATCACGTCCTGCACTGAGCCAGCCCACCAGTTGCGGATCGGCGATCCCATGGGCGCCGCGATATCAAGGCCGTAATGGGGCTCAACCCGACCCCAGGGGCCGGTGCGGGTACCGAAATGGCTGGTGTAGGCCAGGAAGCTGGTGACGGGAAAAACCCCCATCTGCCAGCGACTCTGGGCCAGCCCCGCCGAGCTGGACAGCAACAGGCAGGCGCTGCCGCTGAACACGACCGCCGCCACAGTCAGTCCGCCCTGCATTAGAGGGCGCTCAGAGCAGGCCCAGCGCATGCAGCGGTCCCTTTCCACTGAGTAGCTCCAGCAGGAAAGCGGAAAATCCCACCATCGCCAAGCGCCCATTCCAAACTTCAGAGCTGTTGTTCCAACCCCAGGCCCATTTGTCCTGGGGGTAGAGCTTCACCTTGCTGGGCAATTCGGCGGCCTGGTCGAGGTTCACCTCGGGCCCAGCCATGGCCTGCTGCACCAGATCGGCTAAGCCGTTGATGAAAGCCGGGGTGGTGTCTAGGGCTGGCACACGTCGGAAATTGATGATGCCTGCCTCGGTCGCTATCTCCCGGTATTCGATATCGATCTCCTCGAGGGTCTCAATGTGCTCGCTGACGAAACTGATCGGCACCACCACCAAATCCTTGATGCCAGCGGCGCCGAGATCCTGCAGGGCATCATCTGTGTAAGGCCTAAGCCACTCCACCGGACCTACCCGGCTCTGGTAGGCGAGCGTGAAGGGATTAGCGAAGCCCAGATCACTACCAAGTCGCTCCATGATCAGCTGGGCGCAGGATTCGATCTCTTTTTGGTAAGGGTCGCCCGCCTCCTCCACATAGCTCTTAGGCACCCCATGGGCACTAAAAAACACATGGGCTTTTGAGGGCTCGGGGCAAGCCTGGATTTCGCGGGCAATTAGGCCGGCCATGGCACCCACGTAGCCGGGGTCGTCGTAGTAGCTGCGAATGCAGCGGATCGGCAGCCGGGAAAAGCCACTGTCGGCCTGGCGCAACCGTTGCAGCTCGCGGAAACTCGAACCGCTGGTGCTGATCGAGAAGTGGGGATAAAGGGGCAGCACTACCACCTCCTCAACCCCGTCGGCCTTGATGTCGGCCACAGCCGACTCGGTGAAGGGATGCCAGTAGCGCATCGCCACATAACTGGTGGCTTCGATGCCGCGAGTGCGGAGTTCGCTCTGCAGTTCGCGGGCCTGTTGCTCGGTGATACGCCGCAGCGGTGAACCACCACCGATGGAGCGGTACGCCTCCTGGGACTTGCCAGCCCGCAGGGTACTAATCAGCCAGGCCAACGGTTTTTGTAGAGCTGGATTGGGCAACCGAATGATTTCCGGATCGGAAAACAGGTTGTAGAGAAACGGCCCAACGTCCTGGATACGCTCGGGTCCACCGAGGTTCAGCAGCAGCACGCCAACTTTGGCCATGCCCTCGTTCCACGCGGCTCACAGGATGAGAGCGTAACGCTGCCGCTCCTCCCCTAGCGACCAAGGCGCAGGATCGATAACGTCAAGTTGTGTGCTGGAACGTCAGCCTCTGTGCTGGGCCCATGGCAAAAGCAGCGGTGGAGCTGGATCTGGCTAGGGCAGATGCCAGCTCAGCAGTTTCCACTGAAGCCTTGGGCAACTTGCAGATCGGTCTCGCCCAGGCAAACCAAGCCCTAGCCCAAGCGGGAGTCTCCTTGCGCATAGAGCTGCGCGGCCAAAGGTTGGGCCTGCGCGGGCCCCTTCCCTGTCGCCGGGGCTCGGGCCGCCACCCGGTGCAGCGCATCAGCCTCGGGCTGCCTGCCGATACTGCTGGTCTTGAGCTGGCTAGGGAGCGGCTTAAAGAGGTGTTGCGTCAGCTGCAGCAAGGGCGCTTCGCATGGAGTGCCTGGGGGGTTCAACAAGCTCAGCCACCTTCACCTTCACCCTCAACTTCATGGTTGCCAGCAGCTACTCAGCCCGCCGCGGGCGATTTGCTGGGGTTGGCAGCTTTTGAGGCAGCATTTTTTGCCGATCCCCGCCGCCGCCGCAACCCTGCCGGTTGTCGCACCACCTGGAGCAGCGCCTACCTGCCCTACCTGCGGCGCCTGGCGGCCGTTGCGGCCGAGCGCGACCTGCCCTTGGGTCTGCCCCTACTTGAAATGGCGCTAGAGAGCTACGCCGCCAGCAGTCGCAGCCGCCAGCAGTGCGGCACCGCCCTGGCCGCCCTGGCTCGCCACTTTGAGCTCGACCTGCCCGATAACTGGAGTGAGAGGGCTGCTGGTTATGGCCTACATGCGGCCCAGTTCCGGCGGCTTCCGGGTGATCCTCAGATTTTGTTGTGGGCCGAGCAGATCCCCAATCCGACCTGGCGCCTGGCCTACGGCTTGATGGCCACCTACGGCTTGCGCAATCACGAGGTGTTCTTCTGTGATCTTTCGGCCCTTGCCCCAGGTGGTGACCGGGTGATTCGGGTGCTGCCCACCTCCAAGACCGGTGAACATCAGGTGTGGCCGTTCCAGCCCGATTGGGTGGAGCATTTCGGCTTGGAGCAGCTGGGGGGTTCCCAGCCGCCCCTGCCAGCGGTGGCAACCGACCTGCGCCAGACGACCCTGCAGCAGGTGGGCCGCCGGGTGGCTGAGCAGTTTCGCCGCTACGAGTTGCCGATCACCCCCTACGACCTGCGCCATGCCTGGGCGGTGCGAACTATTCATATCGGCCTGCCGGACACGGTCGCGGCCCGGATGATGGGCCACTCGGTGGCTATTCATACCCGCACCTATCACCACTGGATCACCCGGCGAGACCAGCAGCAGGCGGTGGATGCGGCCCTGGCCCGTCACCGCCACAGTGGTGTCACCGCTTTGCTAACTCCGTGAATCAGCACTCCAGCGACCAAGCCTCAAGCCTTGATGCGGCAGCGGCGGAGCTGGGTCCCGGCGGTGATCTGGCGCCAGAAGCTGATCAGGACGGCTATCGCCGCCGCATGGCCCGTCGCAAGGAGGTGCAGCAACAACGGGTTGGTGAGCGCAACTTGGAAAAGGGCCTGGTGCTGGTGTTCACGGGCGATGGCAAGGGCAAAACCACGGCGGCCCTTGGCCTGGCGCTGCGCACCCTGGGTCATGGCGACCAGGTGGCGGTGGTGCAGTTCATCAAAGGGGGCTGGCAGCCCGGGGAGGCAAAAGCCCTGGAGCTGTTTGGGGAGGCGCTGCACTGGCACGCCCTGGGCGAAGGCTTCACCTGGGAAACCCAAGACCGGGATCGTGATCGGCAGCTGGTGCAGCAGGCCTGGGAGCAGTCGTTGGCCTACCTCGCGGATGCCAGTCGCAAGCTGGTGGTGCTCGACGAGGTAAACGTCGCCCTCAAGCTGGGTTACCTGGGGATTGAACAGGTGCTTGCCGGACTGGACCTGCGGCCGGAGCTCACTCACGTTGCCCTGACGGGCCGGGGCGCGCCGCCGCAGCTGCTGGAGCGGGCCGACCTGGTGACCGAAATGAAGCTGGTGCGCCACCCCTTCAGGGAGCAAGGGGTCAAGGCTCAACGGGGAATTGAGTTCTGAACCTGGCCGCGGCGGCAGGTTAATTCGCAAGGCCGTTGCTACGCTCCGGCAGATCAGGGGTATCAATGGGCTTCAAGCGCGTTCTCCTCAAGCTCAGCGGCGAAGCGCTGATGGGTGAGCAGGGCTATGGCATCGATCCTGAGATCGTGCAGTCGATTGCTTCCGATGTGGCTGCCTGCGTTGCCGGTGGCACCCAGTTGGCGATCGTGGTGGGCGGGGGCAACATCTTCCGCGGCCTGAAGGGATCGGCCGCTGGCATGGATCGGGCCACCGCCGACTACGTCGGCATGCTGGCCACGGTGATGAATGCCATCACCCTTCAGGACGGCCTGGAGCGGGCCGGTGTGCCAACCCGGGTGCAGAGCGCCATCTCGATGCAGGAGGTGGCCGAGCCCTACATCCGCCGTAAGGCGATCCGCCACATGGAAAAGGGCCGGGTGGTGATCTTCGCTGCTGGCACCGGCAATCCCTTTTTCACCACCGACACCACCGCCGCCCTACGGGCTGCTGAAATCGGCGCCGATGTGGTGTTCAAGGCCACCAAAGTGGATGGGGTCTACAACAAAGACCCCAATAAGCACGCCGATGCGGTGCGCTTCGAGAGTCTCTCCTTCCTGGAGGTGCTCAGCTCCGAGCTGGAGGTGATGGACGGCACCGCCATTGCCCTCTGCAAGGACAACTCCATTCCAATCGTGGTGTTTGACCTGTTCGGCCCCGGCAACATCGGCCGAGCCGTGGCCGGAGACCCGATTGGTACCCGTATTCACCCCTGACGCCAGCCATGGATTTGGAAGCCAGCATGCGCAAGTCGTTGGAATCGACCCAACGCACCTTCAACACCATCCGTACCGGTCGAGCCAACCCCTCCCTGCTCGACAAGATTTCCGTGGAGTATTACGGCGCTGAAACGCCGCTGAAATCCCTCGCCACCATCTCCACCCCCGATTCCCAGACGATTCAGATCCAGCCCTTTGATGGCGGTTCGATGGGCCTGATCGAAAAGGCCATCTCCATGAGTGACCTGGGTCTCACCTGTAACAACGACGGCAAGGTGATCAGGATCAACATCCCACCCCTCACTGAAGAGCGCCGTAAGGATTTCTGCAAGCTGGCTGCCAAATACGCCGAGGAGGGCAAGGTTGCCCTGCGCAACGTGCGCCGTGACGCCATCGACAGGGTAAAGAAGCAGGAAAAAGACGGCGATCTCTCCGAAGATCAGAGCCGCGACGAACAGGAGAAGGTGCAGAAGCTCACCGATAAATTCATCGCTGAGCTTGAGAAGCTTCTGGTTACTAAGGAAGCTGACATCCTCAAGGTGTGACCAGCTCGCCGGCTGGCGTGGCTGATGTGGCGGTGGTCGGCGCTGGTGCGGCTGGCGCTGCTGCTGCCTTCCACCTAGCCGCTGGCGGTTTAGAGGTGCTGCTGCTAGAGCGAGCCAGCTTCCCCCGATCCAAGCCCTGCGGCGGTGGCATGGCGGCCTCGACGCAGGGGCTATTTCCCTTCGATCTCAGCCCTGCCGTTGATTCGGTGATTGACCAGGTGCGCTTCACCTGGTGCCTGGGCGACCCGGTTACGGCGGTCCTGCCCGGTGATTCGCCCTTCTGGATCGTGCGCCGCTCCGTGCTCGATGCTTATTTGGTGGAGCAGGCCCAGACCGCTGGAGCTACTTTCCGAACTGGGGTAGCGGTGGAAAGCCTGAAGCGGGCAGGCGATTGCTGGCAGCTTCAGGCCCGCGGGCCGGAGGGGAAAGCGCTGCAGCTAAAGGCCCGGGCCGTGGTCATAGCCGATGGCTCAGGCTCCCTGTTGGCGGCTCGCCATGGCCTTGGTCCAAGCCAGCCCCGCTACGCCGAAACAGTGTCGGTGGAGGTGGATTGCGAGGTGAGCGACCCGAGCACCGCCCGCTTTGAATTTGGCCTGGTGCGCCACGGTTTTTGCTGGACCTTCCCCCGCAAGGGTGGCTACAGCATTGGCGTGGGCACCTTCATTGGCCGAGACCCCGCCAATGCCGAGGCGGTGCTCAGCCAGCTGATGCCCAGCCTCGGCCTGCCGCCGCATGCAGGCGTTCGCCAGCCTGGCCGCCTACGCATCTGGGATGGCCACCACCCCTTGCATGGCCAGGGTGCCAATGCCGGTTTGGTGGTGGTGGGCGATGCCGCCTCCCTGTGCGACCCCTTCCTCGCAGAGGGGCTAAGGCCTGCCCTGATCAGCGGCTGCCGGGCCGCCGAAGCTCTGATTCCCTGGCTGGCCGGTGATAATCAGGCCCTAGTGGGCTACACCAATCGGATGCGGGCTGAGTGGGGCGCCTCGATGGGCTGGGGCAAGCGCATCGCCCAGGTGTTCTACCGGGTGCCGCGGGTTGGCTATCAACTCGGCATAAAGCGACCTACGGCTCCCCAGCGGATAGCCCAGATCCTTTCCGGCGAGATGGGCTATGGCGATATCGCCCAGCGTGTGATCCGGAGACTGCTTTTTCAGCGCAATTGAAGGTCGGGTCAGATCTTGGTGCAGTCCTTGAGTTGGCGCAGCCGCTGGTCGATTGATCCCAGCAGCTCAATCGCAAACATCGGCGATTCCTGCACGGCAAACAAAAACTTTTCCCTATTCATCACCAGCACCTTGCAGGCGGTTAGGGCCTTGGCATTGCCGTAGCGGCGGTGATCACTCGTCACCAGTGCGCCTGCCCCGAATACATCGCCGGCGTTGATCTGTTCGTGGCCTTGGTCGCCGTTCCAGCTGAGCTGGACCGATCCTTCAAGTAAGCCAAACATGCAGTCGCCGGCATCTCCAGAGCTAAAAATCAGCTCTCCGGGCTCAAGCTTGACAACCTCACCGTTGCTGGCCAAGGCGCGCATGGTGTCGAGGGCGTTCACTAGGCGAATATTCTGTACTTAATGGTCAGTGTGGCCCACCTCGGTTAAGCCTGGTTCAAGCCGGTCCCCACAAGGGCAGCAGCACCTTCCAATTCGCCAAGGCGCTGGGCTAGCTGGGCCTCGAGGGTTTCGATGGCCTTGCAGAAACCACGGATGCCCTCATCGAGTTTCTCGGTGGCCATTGGATCGGCGGCCAGCATCTGACGGAAACTATCTTCGTCGAGGTGGATCTGGGCGTCGGTGGGGGCGGGGTCGAAGGAGTTGAGCTTGCGCTCTAGCTCGCCATCGGTGTGGCGCAGCTGATCAAGCAGCGCCGGCGAAATCGTCAGAAGGTCGCAACCGGCCAGTTCAATGATCTCTTCAATGTTGCGGAAGCTGGCCCCCATCACCTCCGTTTTGTAGTCGTAGGTCTTGAAGTAGTTGAAGATTTGTGTTACTGAGATCACACCGGGATCTTCTGGACCTGGATAGCCGTCACGGCCGCTGCTCTTTTTGTACCAATCGAGGATCCTCCCCACGAATGGAGAGATCAGGGTGACGCCGGCCTCCGCGCAGGCGACGGCCTGGGCAAACCCGAAGAGGAGTGTGAGGTTGCAGTGGATACCTTCCCGTTCCAGTTGTTCAGCTGCGCGGATACCTTCCCAGGTGGAGGCCACCTTGATCAGTACCCGGTCGTTGCTGATGCCGGCTTGGTTGTAGAGGCCTATGAGTTTGCGGGCCTTGGTGATCGTGGCCTCGGTGTCGTAACTGAGGCGGGCGTCAACTTCAGTGGAAACACGCCCCGGCACGATCTTGAGGATCTCCTTGCCGAAGGTGATGCAAATTTCATCGAGGGCTTCGCGAACCACAGCATCGGCGCCGGCATCGGCACCCATCACCTGGCGCGACTCCTGCAAGGAGAGGTCGATCAGATTCTGGTAGGTGGGGATCTGGGCTGCCGCCAGGATCAGCGAGGGGTTGGTGGTCGCGTCGCGGGGCGTGAACTGCTTGATCGCGTCGATGTCACCGGTGTCGGCCACCACCACGGTCATGGCGGCGAGTTGATCGAGCAGGTTGGCCATTGGCTGGAAGAGGGGGGCTGATGGCGGAGCATCGACCCGGTGTGCAATAACGCTAGCCAGTGTTTTCGGGTTATCCCAGCGGCGATGCCCTTCCTTCAGGGAACGGCCACAGGCGCTTAGGCGCGGGGCTTGGCGACTGCTTTCTGCAGCTCCTTCGGGTGGGAAGGGGGGATCCGCTCCAGCACCAGCAGGGCATCGATGATCTGGCGAGCTACTGGCGCTGCCACCGTGGAACCGAAGGTATTGCCTCCCTTGGGCTCATCCACCACCACCAGCACCACATAGCGGGGATCGTCGATGGGCAGGTGGCCCACAAAGCTGGTGATCAGGGCCCCTGGGATGTAGACGCCACGTTCAGCCTTCTGGGCGGTGCCGGTCTTGCCGCCGATGCGGTAACCGGGAATCTTCATACCCAGGCCGCTGCTGTTGTCCACCACCGTTTCCATCCAGGCCATCACCGTGCGGGTGACGCCTGGATCAAGCAACTGAATACCACTGCCTCCGGGTGTGCTTGCTAGGGCATCGCCGGAGCGCAGGCCACGGGTGATGTGCGGACTCACCAGACGGCCGCCGTTGGCAAGCATGGCGTGCAGTTGCAGCAACTTCAGCGGGGTGAGGGAGAACCCTTGGCCAAAGGCGGCGACAGCAGGTTCGATCGCATGGCCGGTGAACTCCTTGCGCGTCTTAAGCTCGCCGGCCACCGCCCCAGGCAGGTCGGTATCGGGGGTTTCGTCAATCCCCATAGTGCGCAGCCAATGCCAGAAGCGATCGCGCTTCACCTGGGCCATGGCCTTCACCATGCCTACGTTGCTCGACACCTGCAAAACGGTAGGGAAATCGATTAAGCCGTTAGCCCGTTTGTCGTGGTTGAAGATTGGCCAGCCGCCGATGCTGAGTTGGCCGGTGTCGGCAACGCGGCCATTTGCCTCAATGGCTTTTTCCTGCAAGGCCACCGCCAGGTTGATCGGCTTGAAGGTGGAGCCCGGTTCATAGAGGTCTTGCACAGACCATTCGCGGAACAGCCCTGGATTGAAAGCCCAGAACTTATTGGGGTCGTAAGTGGGTGTGGAAGCCAGCGCCAGCATTTCGCCATTGCGCACATCCATTACCAATGCAGCTCCGCGCTTGGCATTCCATTTCTTCACCTGCTTTGCCAGGGCCTGAAGGGCTACCTGTTGCAAACGGGCGTCAAGGGTTAGCTGTAGGCGCAGGTCGTCGCCGTAGAGGGAGCCGGCCGTTAGGCCCGCTGGTAAGGGGGTGCCATCAGCGCCGCGGCGCATCTGCAGGGCAGTCTCCTGGCGCTTGAGATCACTGTCGCGGCTTTGCTCCAGGCCAGCCTGGGGAACGCGTTCCAGGTTGAGAAAGCCCACCACGTTGGCGAAGAGGGAGCCCTGGGGATAGATGCGGTGTGGATAGGCCTCCAGATCGAGACCACTAATGCCCAGTTGCCTTACCCGTTCTGCAGTTTCGGGGTCGAGGTCGGTGCGCAGCTTCACGCCGCTAGGCCGGCCGGCCATGGTTTGCAGTAGTGCTGGCTTGGGCTGGGCGAGAACGGCAGCCAGCTTGCCGGCCACCTCATCTGCCGTGCGGATCTTCTGGGGGTCGTCGCCTGGGAAGTTGAAATAACGGGGATGGGCCCAGAGGGTGAAGCGCTGCTCATCGAGAGCCACTAGACGACCATTGCGATCGACGATCGTGCGTCGCTTGCCGATGGGCTTGGTGGTTTGGGTCTGGATGGCATGGGCCCGGGTCTGCAGGTTGGTGGCATCCACCACCTGGAGCCAGGCCAGCCGACCCGCCAGGCCAACTAAGCCGGCACACAGCAAGCCGTAAACAGCGAGCAGGCGTCCAGCGGGCACTGGTTGGATGGCTACCACCCGTTGCTGGGAGCTGCGAGGAGCCCGAACCGGACCACGCTGACGGCTGCTGTTCATTGAATTATTGCCATCAATAGCCCGTCCGGATCTGGCGCAGGGGCAGGCTGCTCAGCAGTGGCAAGCCAGATGCACCTGAGGCCACGCTCGGAGCCGGCAGGTAAATGAGTTTTTCGCTGCTGGTGGGTACCAGCCAGCCGGGACGCTTCACGGCACCGAGGTGGTGCTGCTCCAGCAGGGCGGCTGATTCCTGCAGCTTGTGCTCCAGCACTTGGGACGACTCCATCTGCTGGTAGCTCACACCCCATTGGTTTTGCCAGTGCAGGGTTAGGGCACTGAGGGCAAGCATGCAGATTCCCAGACCAGCCAGGGTGCCATCGGTAGCCCGGTGCAGGTTGGATATCCAAGGTGCCCGGCGTTCAAGTTTGCGGGCTGAGAGAGAACCCTGGATCAGCTTGAGCGTGCGTTGCTGCAGCTTGCGACTTGATTTAGCCCCTGCAGTCACGCTGCTCTCTGGAGCCTGCCGGGGCGAAAGGGAGGCAACCAAGGGAAAGGGCAATGCACTGCGCGATTGAACCATTCTTGGCGCCAGGCAGCAATAGCTTGCAGACGCTTAGCCAGCAAGTAACAACAAATTGGCAAAGGTGAGGCCATTCCAGAGGCTGTGCATAAGCACACTGGGCCCGAGCCGTCCGCTCTGCAGCCGGAGCCAGCCCAGCCCTAGCCCCAACACGAACAAAGGTGGCAGTTCTCCCAGGCTGAGGTGGGCGATACCGAAAAGCAGGGCGCTCACCACCACTGCAACAGGGCCCCCCCAGCGCTGGGCCAGCACAGGCAGCAGCACCCCCCGGAAAAGGGTTTCTTCAAATAGGGGTGCCAGCACCAGGGCAGTGATGGCGAAACAAAGCAGGGCAAGGGGATTGGCGCTGTTGAGCACGAGCTCAAGCAGGGGATTGCTGCCACCGGGATCGCCTACCAAACGCTCCAGCAGCCATCCCACCAGGGCTACCAGCGGCAACACCAGCAACACCTGCAGCAAAGCTCGGCTAAGCGCACTGGCCAGCGGCCGCCAGTGCCACTGCAACCAGCCCCCCTGGGGCCCGGGTCCCTTGGGTCGCAGCTGGCTCCACAACAAAACAAGTGGCGCTGCCATCAGGCCGCTATAGAGACCCAACACCAGCAATCCCTGTTGCAGTGCCGGCTGGCTGGACAACGGTTTGAGCAGCCCCTGCAGCAGCGGCGCCAGCACAAGGGGCATCACCAGCTCGCCCAGCACCACGAACCCGCCAGCGATCAGCAGGGTCACCTCCGCCAGGGTGAGGGGTGGCCCTACCAGGGGGGCGGGCGGGGCTGCCTTGCCGCGCCAGCGCAGCCACAGCTCGCGCAGCAGCAGGGCTGAGCCCAGCAGCAGCAGCAGCACCGGCACCACGGCGGTTCCGAGGAGGCGCAGCACTGCTACCTGCTGGGCGGCGCGATCTCCACAAGCAACTTGGGGATCGCTTAGGGCTTGGCACACCAGTTGGCTGCTTAGGGGAGACAGGCCCCAGCCCTTAAGTAGTTGGTCCTGTGCCGCTTGCTCTGGGTCGCGGCTGGCGGCTCTGGATGCTGGTTCGACCAAGGCCTTGAGCAGCAGGCGCTGCTCAGGTGGCACCTGCTGGTTTAGCTCTTGCAACCGCTGGCGTGCCGCACTTCCCTGGCCGGCCTGAAGCTCCAGTAGGGCTAGTTGCAGCTCTTGCTGCGGTGCTGGCGGCACGGGATTGCCATCCAACTGTTTCTGCAGATCAAGGCGCAGGGCCTCGAGGGGGTTGGCGCCGGTGAGGGCTTGGCGCAGGCCAGCCGGCAGTGCTGGTGCTGCCAGGGCGGTCAGCTCCAGTTGGCGCAGCTCCAGGGAATTGCCCACAGATGGGCGTTGCAGGCTGTCCACCAGGCCAGTGATCCAAAGCAGGCCACTGAGCACCAGGCTCAGCAGGGCAAGTCCAGTGGTCCATCCAGCGTTCTGGCGGGGTTGCGGGGGGGGACTGGCGTTCAAACGCAGGCCCTCCAGGGCGCACCGGTTTCGGGATTCTGGACCGCACCCCTCCCATACGATGGGATCTAAGCAGCGACGAGCCCGTGCCCCTTCGGATTGTGCTGGTGCGCCATGGGCTGAGCAGCTTCAATGTGGAGCATCGGATCCAGGGCCGCGACGACCTGTCGAGCCTGACGGCAACTGGCCAAAGCCAGGCCTGTGCCACAGGAGCGGCCCTGCGTGATTTGACCTGCGCCGCTGCCTACTGCTCCCCTTTGCGGCGGGCCGATGAAACCGCCCGTCTGCTCCTAGCCGAGCAGGGCCAGGACCTGGTTGCCGAACAGGCGGAAGGGCTGCTGGAAATTGATCTGGCCCCCTGGAGCGGTCTGCTGCGAGAGGAGTTGCGGGAGCGCTACCCCGAGCAGGAGCAACAATGGCGCCAGGCCCCTGAGTTGCTTGAGCTGCAGCGCCCTGATGGCAGCTCTTACCTGCCTTTGCCGGAGCTGATGGCCCAGGCCCAGCAGTTCCGCCATTTGCTGTTTGATCGCCATGCCGCCGCGCTAGCTGACGATCAGGCCCCTCCCCAGACCGTGCTCGTGGTGGCCCATAACGCCATCTTGCGTTGCCTATTACTAGCCCTGCTGGAGCTGCCCCTCAGCGGCTTCCGCCGGCTGCGGGTCGATAACTGTTCCATCTCTGTGCTCAATGTCAGCAAGGGCGGCGTCCAGGTGGAGTCGCTCAATGGGGTGGCCCACCTTGGTGAGCCCCTGCCCCCTAAAGCTTCAGGCGCCCGACTGCTGTTGGTGCGTCACGGCGAAACCGACTGGAACCGAGAGGGTCGCTTTCAGGGCCAGATCGACATTCCCCTCAATGCCAACGGACGCTCCCAGGCCGAGGCCGCTGGCAACTTTCTCGCCCCGGTGAGCATCGATCGCGCTTACACCAGCTGCATGGCCAGGCCGCGCCAGACCGCCGAGGCAATCCTCTCTAGCCATCCTGGTGTGCCCCTCACCAGCAGCACTGGCCTGGTGGAGATCGGCCACGGCCTCTGGGAGGGCCGCTTGGAGCAGGAGATCGCCGCAGGTTGGCCAGAGCTGCTGGCCGATTGGAAGCGGGCACCACACACAGTTCAGATGCCTGAGGGGGAGACTCTCCAGGAGGTTTGGGACCGCTCTTTAATGACCTGGGCTCGCATAGCTGCCAGCCTCCGCACCGATGAAACGGCCCTTGTGGTGGCCCACGACGCGGTCAACAAGACCATCCTGTGCGGGCTGCTGGGCCTGCAACCCGCCGACATCTGGGCCATCAAGCAGGGCAATGGCGGTGTCACGGTGATTGATTACCCCGAGGGTCCAGCTGGCCGTCCTGTGGTAGCCGCCATGAACCTCACCTCGCATCTTGGAGGCGTGTTGGATCGCACCGCCGCCGGTGCTCTCTGAGTTTTGACGCTCCCCCTCTGGCTTCACCAGGTTCAGCTACTCACCGGTCCTGGTCAGCCGATCACTAGCTCAGATGCCCTGATCGATAGCGGTGGCGAGCTGCTCCTCTGGGGCGAAGGCGCTAGCCAGCGGGCCCAGGCCCTTGGCCTCAGCCCCACCGACGCCCGTTCCTGGCTACTGGCCCCAGTGCTGGTTGACCCCCACAGCGTGCTGGAGCAACCTTGCGGCGGGCGAGCGGAAGATCTGGCCAGCTTGGCGGCCGCCGCTGCTGCTGGCGGCTACGGCACCGTGGCCCTGCTGCCCTGGGCTACTCCCTGGCGTGATCGACCGGAGCGGCTTGGTTTGGAATGGGCCGAGCCGATGCAATTACTGCTTTGGGGCAGTTTCAGCCTGGAGGGTGCCGATCAGGAGCTGGCCCCCCATGCCGATCAAATCGCCGCCGGTGCCATTGGTTTGGCCTGCGCTGAGCAGCAGCCACCGTTGGCTTTGCTGGAGCGGGGCCTGCTGCTGGGGGAGATGGGCAGCCGGCCCGTGCTGGTGGCCCCGCGTGATGCCGGCCTTAGCTGCAGTGGCTTCGTGCGCGAGGGGGTTGATGCTCTGAGGGCGGGCTGGCCCCTTGATCCGGAGCTCAGCGAAACCCTGCCGCTGCAGAGCCTGCTCAGCCTTGCTCAGGCTCGTTCGCCTGTGGCTATGCGGCTGATGAACCTATCCACAGCCGCTGGGGTGGATCTATTGGCCCAGGCGCCCACTCGGCCCCTGGCCAGCGTCAGCTGGTGGCACCTGCTAGCTGATAGCGGCAATCTCCACCCCACCGAGGAGGGCTGGCGGCTGCGGCCCAGTTTGGGAACTCCCGCTGATCGCCTGGGCTTGCTCGCTGGCCTAGAGCAGCGACTGCTTACCGCCGTGGCCGTGCACCATCTGCCGCTTGATGCGGAAGAGCAGCTGCTCCCCCTGGATCAACGGCGGGCCGGAGTGGCCGGCCATGGCGCCCGCCATGGGCTTGTGTTGCCGCTGTTGTGGCAAGAGCTGGTGCAGGCCCGCGGCTGGAGCGTGGAGCTGCTCTGGCAGGCCCTGAGCTGGGGAGGCTCCGAGTTGCTGGGACTGCCCCCCGAGCAATTAAGCCAGGGAACTCGCCGCTGGCTGCTGTTTGACCCCCAGCACCCCTGGAGCTGGGAGCGGGGTGAATCCTTGTCGATGGCAGCCAACCAGCCTCGCTTGGGCCAGTCGGTATGCGGGGCCGTGCGGGCTACCGGCCTGCAGCCGGCAGATCACTGGAACTTGTGACTCCAAGGGCACCGGTTTGGTTGAAGGGGTAAAAGCGCCAGAAGGCCCGACCGATGATTTCGCTTTCGGGCAGGAACGCTCCCCCAGGCCAAAAGCGGCCATCCCAGCTATTGGCCCGATTGTCACCCAGGGTGAGCACGTGGCCAGCTGGAACGACGGCATTCAAGGTTCGGCATGGACCCATGCCCTGGCTATCTACGGGGCAATCGCCTTGGACGTAGGGCTCGGCCAGCCGCTGGCCATCGATGAATACGTGTCCCCTTGGATCCACCACAACCCTCTCACCGGGCAGGGCTACAACCCTCTTGATGTAGGCATCGCAGGCAGGGTTGGCAACCCCGGGCAAGCTGCCCAGGAGCGGCAGATTCACCAGCAAGCAACGTAGGGGATTGGAGCTTGATCCGGCTGCCAGCACCGGGTCAAAGCGGTGAGGTGAATGGAATACGACAATCTCGCCGCGCCGCGGCGAGCGCTGGCGATAGCTCAGCTTTTCCACCAATAGGCGGTCCTGAAGCTGCAGCCCTGGCAGCATCGAACCCGAGGGGATGTAGCGGGCTTCCACCAGAAACTGGCGAATACCTAGAGCCACAGCCAAGGTGATCAGGACGCTGCGCCAGAAGGCCCAGGGGCTCTCTTGGGGTGCCTGTTCGGGCTGGATCAGGGAGGGGCTGGGACTGCCGCCCTCCTCATTGACAACCTGACCACTCTCTGGACTGTTGGAAGGGCTCAAGACAGCAGATCTCCTTTGTTCAGGTTCACCGAACCAGACAGGGCAGATTAGGCACAACAACCACCCCGCCAAAGACCATGGCGTCCCCTCGCTGGCAAGATCGCACCAAGTCGGCATCGGCTGAGCCAGTAGGCCGCTGGATGCTGGGTTGGGACCGCTTTGTGGCGGTGTGGGCCAGCGTCAACCTGCTGTGGGTGGCGTTTGACATCACCTACGTGCCGCTGCGCACCTTCTGGCTGCAGCGCAACCTCTACCCGATCCCCTCGGTGCCCCTAGTGGTGCCCCTCACCGTGATCCCGGATGTCACCCCCCTGGTGGATCCGATCAAGGGCATTGAGCCCCACCGGGAGACCCAGGCCTACCTGGAGCAATTTCGCCAACTAGATGCGGCCCTGCTGACCCTGCCGGCCGGCCAGGCACCGCAGCCCCGCCAGGTGCTCCTGCTGAATCGTCAGGCCCAACTCACGGCCCAGCTGATCGATAGCAACCCATTTCTCGCTTCTGAGGCCTCGGGAACCCTGGAGAAAATCAAAAATCGCTTGCGGCAGCGGGCAGACCGGGATTCCGCTCGACAGGCCTCCAGCCTGTTGCTGAGTCCAGAGCGGATACGGACCAGCGGCTGGAGCCAGGAGCGGCGCTTCTGGAACGACCAGGTGCTGCCGCTGGTGGCCACCAACTACTGGCGA
This sequence comes from Cyanobium sp. L1E-Cus, assembly GCF_024345755.1. Taxonomy (NCBI): domain Bacteria; kingdom Bacillati; phylum Cyanobacteriota; class Cyanophyceae; order Synechococcales; family Prochlorococcaceae; genus Cyanobium; species Cyanobium sp. L1E-Cus. The sequence continues at coordinate 211,411 of NZ_JAGQBS010000004.1, forward strand.
TCGATCGATGAAAACGGCAGACCCACGGACCACTTCTGGCGCATCGACCTGCTGCTGTTTCAGAGCGTCTTTGTTTTAGACATCCTGTTGCGGCTGATCCGGCTGCGGCGCCGGCTGCCGGGCCTCAGCTGGGGTGATGCCCTGTTGCGCCGTTGGAGCGACCTGCCCCTCCTGCTGCCCTTCTGGCGCTGGCTGCGGCTGGTACCGGTGCTTGAGCGCCTGCAGACCTCGGGATTGGTCAATTTTGAGCCCCTGCGGGCCGTGGTGAGCCGGGGGGTGGTGGCGCTGCTGGCGGTGGAGCTGTTTGAAGTGCTGTCGCTGCAGATCCTCGATGGCACCCAGGGCTTGATTCGCTCGCGGCGCTGGCCCCAGCGGCTGCGAGCCCTGCGCAGCCATCAGAGCGTGGCCAGCAGCAGCGACGAGCGGGCGCTGGTGGAGCTGGTGAGGATCTGGGCGCCGCTGCTGCTGAGCCGGGTGGCACCGAAGCTCGCGCCGGAGCTGCAAGGTTTGCTGGGATACAGCCTGCGTCAAAGTCTGGAGCGCACCGTGGTGCCAGCACCGCTGCGCCAGTTGCAGCCGCTGCTCCAGGTCGAGACCGGCATCAGTCGCCAACTAGCGAGCGGCATGGTCGACAGCCTCCTTGAGCTTTCCCGCAGCACTGGCAACCAGCTTTCCCGCCGCGATGACGTGCAGCTCGATTTATTGCAGCGGTTCATCGACCGGTTCTGGGAGGAGCTGGCCGCGGCACTCGAGAGCGGCTCGGCCCTGGAGCGCTCGCAGGAGCTGCTGTGCACCTTGATAGACGGCGCCAAGGGCACCTATCTGAGCCAGATCAACAGGGCCGGAATTGAAGCCCTGATCCAGGAGCTCGACCAGTTGATGACCGCCCCTGGCCCAGCTAGCCCAGAAGATCCAGCCACTCCGGCTCCTTGAAGCCGGTGAGGATGCGCCCGTCGTTTGCGACCAGAAAAGGCCGCTTGATCAATTTGCCGTCAGCGGCCAGCGCTGCTAGAGCCGCCTGATCGTCCATGGCCTGCACCGCGGCGGCCCCCAAGGCCCGATAGCTCTGCCCGCTGGTATTGAACAGGCGCTGCCTGCCAAGCTGGGCCAAGGCCTGCTCAAGTTCGGCGATGCTGGGCGGCTGCTCGGTGATGTCCAGCGTTTCGGCAACTAGGTGACGGGCTGTCAGCCAGGCGATTGCCTTGCGGCAGGTACTGCAGCGTGGATAGCTATAGAGCTTCATCCGGAGCTACGGATTGGGGTACCGGCCGCTTATTTGATGCCGATTAGGGACTTGAGGGCGCCCACCAGGCTATTTGAACCCTGGCCAACGGCGTTGGTCGGTTTGGTGCGCACGGTGACGTCGCCGTTGACGCTGGTGCGGCAGCTGAGGCGGAAATTGGCTGGGCGATCAGAGAGGTAAACCTCCTCGACATCGCTGCGGGGGGAAAGGTTTTGCATGCCCTCGATCACCTCCATAACGCAGGTGCCGCACTGGCCTATGCCACCGCAGTTGTTGACGTTGTTGAGCCCTTTGTAAGGGTTGATGCCCGCATCCAGGGCTGCCTTGCGGAGGTTGGCACCTTCGATGCAACCGACCGTCTGGCCTTCCTGTTCAAAACGGATGGTGGGCACGGTCGGGCTGGGGGAATGGGCGCCGCCCAACTTAGGTCACGCCCGTCCCAATGCCTAGCATCGGAACCTTCGCGAGCGAGTTGTGTCAACGCCCCTCGGTTACGACCTGCCTATTGGTTATGACCTGCCTCTTGGTTATGACCTGATAGTCCAGCAGCTGATTCCGGGATACGCCAGCCTGGCTCGCTTGGCGGTTGCTTTGCTGGCTGCCTCGCCTCGGGCCAGCAGCTCTGGCGCAGCTGTGTTGGTGGCGGGCTGCGGCACCGGAGCAGAGCTGGTGGAGGCAAGGGCCCAGCGCCCGGACTGGCAGCTCACCGCAATCGATCCCTCCGCTGAGATGCTCGCCGCTTCCCAACAGCGACTGGGTGTCGAGTCGATCAGCTGGCGTCAAACCACGGTCGAGGACCTCAACGCCGACGGATGTTTTGCAGGCGCCCTTTCCGTGCTGGTTTTGCAGTCCTTGCCAGACGATGGCAGCAAGCTTGCCTTCCTTACGGCCCTTGCCCGCAGCCTTGAGCCTGGTGGCCAACTCGTGCTGGTTGATTTGATGGCGCCGGAGCGATCAACCCTGCAAAGCCAGGTGGAGGCAGCCTGGATGGGTTTCCAACGGGCTAGTGGCCTCAACGCTGATCCTCACGATCTCGCTCCTCTTACCCAAGGCCTCCACCCGATTGGGGAAGCGCGGCTAACGGCTCTCGTCAACGCGGCTGGCTTTGGAGATCCGGCCAGGATTTTTCAGGCTCTCGGCTATGAGGGCTTTCTGCTGCAGCGCCGCCCCTGAGCCCTCGAAGCTTGGGGCCGAATAGCTGAAGGGTCTTCCAGCGACAACCATGGCTAGCGGCACCACCGCCGTGGCCAGGGCGATCAGGCTTCCCAGCAGGCCTGAAAGGGCTTGGGGGCCCGTACTGAATGGATCTTCACCCTGCTCATCAAGATCGCGTTCTGGCGCGGTCGCTTCGGCTAGATGGGGGATGGAAGAGGGTTGGGAATCTCGGGGAACTGAATCCATAGCAATGGGAAAGGGCGCATAAGGCACCGATTCCACTCAGAAAATCAAAGGGACTTCTTCAATTCTGGCACTGTGGCTCAGAAATTGGGGATTGAACAATTATTGACTCGTGCAACTAGCAAGACTGAACCGTGCAACTTGCAAGACCGGTCAACTAGTAAGGCCAATATTTTAGGCGGCAGGGCGGGAGCCTTGATCGTGTTGATCACGGCGGGCACTCAGGTCTGTAGGGCGACCATCGAGATGGTCTAAGCGCAATCGGATGGATCGCAGCTCTTCGAGGATCGAACCCAACAATTGTTGGGTGGCAGTGGAGGGTGAGTTGAGTACCTCAACCGTTACTTCCTTGATCCGCAGCACGTCGCGGGCAAAACGGGCCACCTCGTTGGGGTGGAACATCAGCGGATCCTTTTGATCGCTGCGGTATTCCGGATTCAACTTGCGCGGGTTGAAAGGCGGATTGAGATTGCGGGGATCAGTATTTGTATAGCGGTATACAGACGCCCGAGAACGGTTGAGAGCCCTTTGGACCTCATCAATACCGATTAGGCCTTCAGCGATCTCGGCGGATCCAGCATCTGCCGGTTCGGCCTGGGCAACAAGCCCAGCAGGTAGCCCGATTCCCCCCAATCCATTTGCAGAACTGGGCTGGGGTGGCATGAGACGGCTTTTGGACTAACGGGATCAGATCGAGACCATAGCAGGGGTTTTGCACGTAATCACCAGCGGTGGTCACCCCCATACAGGCTCCCCTGGCTGGGTGTCGGTGATAGGTTCCGCCCTCATCGAAAGCTCCTGCCATGCGCGTCTCCCGCCTGATGCTGGTGACGCTCCGCGACGATCCGTCGGAGGCTGAGATTCCCTCTCACAAGCTGCTGCTTCGCGCCGGCTACATCCGCCGGGTTGCCTCGGGCATTTACGCCTATCTCCCCTTGATGTGGCGGGTGCTCCAGAAGGTTTCCCGGGTGGTGCGTGAGGAGATGGACGGCACCGGAGCCCTTGAAACCCTGTTGCCCCAACTTCAGCCGGCGGAGTTGTGGCAGCGCAGCGGCCGTTGGGCCGGCTACACCGCAGGGGAGGGCATCATGTTCCACCTGGAGGATCGCCAGGGGCGTGAGTTGGGGCTGGGGCCTACCCATGAGGAGGTGATCACATATCTGGCCAGCGATCTGTTGCGTTCTTACAGGCAGTTGCCCGTCAATTTATATCAGATACAGAGCAAATTTCGCGATGAGATTCGTCCCCGCTTCGGCTTAATGCGTGGTCGCGAATTCATCATGAAAGATGCTTACTCCTTCCATGCCAATGAGGAGTCCTTGCGGCAAACATACGCCGCTATGGATGGCGCCTACAGACGCATCTTTGCCCGTTGTGGTTTGCGAGCTGTCGCGGTGGAGGCAGACAGCGGTGCGATTGGTGGCTCGGCCAGCCAGGAATTCATGGTTACGGCTGAGGCAGGTGAGGATTTGATTTTGGCTAGTTCCGATGGGGCCTACGCCGCCAACCAGGAGCGGGCTGTTTCGTTAGCCGCTGACCCAATTTCCCTACCGGGGGGATCGCGGGCTGGCGGTAAGGGTGAACCTTTTGCCACCCCTGGACAAAGCAGCATTGAAGATCTCTGCGCCGGCCATGGCATTGAGCCCTGTCAGACCGTAAAGGTGTTGATGTTGCTAGCCCGCTTTGAAGATCAAAGCGGCCAGCCCCTGCTGGTGAGCCTGCGGGGCGATCAACAACTCAACGAAGTCAAGCTGGCCAATGCAGTAACGGCCCGCTGCTCAGCGGAGCATGGAGCGCTATTGGACATTTCCCCAATTACTAGGGAGGCCGCGGCCAGCGAAGGGCTGCTGCCCTTGCCCTTTGGCTTTATGGGTCCCCACTTAGCCGATGGGCTGCTGAGCAATTCCAGTCACTGGAGCAAGCACTTCTTGCGACTAGCTGACAGCACCGCTGCTGAGCTCAGTTCCTTTGTGTGTGGTGCCAACAGCACCGATATCCACCTAGTAGGCGCGGCCTGGGGCTCCCTCTGCCCCTGCCCTGAGAGTCTTGATCTGCGGGCCGCCCAACCAGGTGATCGCTGCCAACACGACCCCTCCCAGCAGCTCCAGGCCAGTCGGGGCATCGAGGTGGGACACATTTTCCAGCTGGGCCGCAAATATTCAGAAGCCCTTGAGGCCCGTTTCACCAATGAGGCTGGCTCGGAAGAAGCCCTGTGGATGGGCTGTTACGGCATCGGTGTCTCCCGGTTGGCCCAGGCGGCTGTTGAGCAACATCACGATGGCAATGGCATCTGCTGGCCCGTGTCGATTGCGCCCTTCGAAGTGATCGTGGTGGCGGCCAATTGGGCCGAAGCCGAGCAGAGCGGCTTGGCTGAGCAGCTCTATCTGCGTCTCCAGGAAGCAGGTGTAGATGTATTGCTGGATGACCGCAGTGAGCGGGCTGGAGTGAAGTTTAAGGATGCCGATCTGATTGGGATTCCCTGGCGGGTTGTGGTGGGTCGCGGAGCGGCTGATGGTCTGGTGGAGTTGGTGGAGCGCTCCAGCTGCAGCAAGCGTGATCTGCCGGCCATTGAGCTGCTTGAAACCCTGCTGCCCTGCTTGGCAAGCCAGCGCATGGGCCTGCCTGCGTAAAGGCCCCCTGAGGCGGCTTCTAGGATGGGGGGATTCGCGTTTCTCCCATGGCCGCTGTGCTTCCCTCCTTCCGCCAGCGGCTGAAGCAGCTTTTTTCACGCTTGGCCGTAGCCCTGGTGCTCTGCCTCAGCCTTGCTCTAACTGCCTGTAGCTCTGCAAATACTGGTCTTTCTGGTAACTACATCGAGGACACGGTGGCGGTGGCCGACAGCCTGCTGAGCACCATCGCCTTAGGGGCCGACGATCCCGCCCGCCCAGAGGCCGAGATCGAAGCTCGCAGCCTGAGCAATGGCTACGTGGCCCGCTACCGCCCCCGCAGCTCGGTGAACGGCTTGGGCTCTTTCACCACCATGCAGACGGCGATCAACTCCATGGCTGGCCACTACACCAATTATCCCAATCGCCCGCTGCCGGAGGCGCTTAAGGAGCGGATCGCCAAGGAACTCAAGAAGGCTGAAACCAACGCGACTCGCGGCGCCTAAGGCCCTGATCCAAGGCAACCATCTTTGACGAAGGACCCCACGATCTGAGAAGCTCTCGGATTGTGCTTAGAAGCGGCTCCGGGCCGCTGTGTCCTTGGCCAACGTTGTCGTCATCGGTGCGCAGTGGGGTGACGAGGGGAAGGGCAAGATCACGGATCTTCTCAGCCGCTCAGCCGACGTTGTGGTGCGGTATCAAGGCGGGGTGAACGCCGGCCACACCATCGTCGTGGACGACAAGGTGCTGAAACTGCACCTGATCCCCTCCGGGATCCTTTACCCCGACACGATTTGCTTGATCGGCTCCGGCACGGTGGTCGACCCCAAGGTGATGCTGGGGGAGCTCGACATGCTCGCCACCTTCAGCATCGACATCAGTGGCTTGAAGCTGGCTTCTACGGCCCACGTCACCATGCCTTACCACCGCCTGTTGGATCAGGCGATGGAACAGCGCCGCGGCGATCGCCGCATCGGCACCACTGGCCGGGGCATCGGTCCCACCTACGCAGATAAATCGGAGCGCAATGGCATCCGAATCCTGGACATTCTTGACGGGGATCGGTTGCGGGATCGCCTCGCGGGCCCCCTTGCCGAAAAGAACGAGATCCTCGAGAAGCTCTACGGCCTTGAGCCGTTGGATTTCGAGACGGTTGTGGCCGAATACGTTGGCTACGGCAAGCGGCTAGCGCCCCATGTGGTCGATTGCACCCGCACTATCCACAGCGCTGCGCGGGCCCGCCAAAACATCCTGTTTGAGGGAGCCCAGGGCACCCTGCTGGATCTTGACCACGGCACCTATCCCTATGTCACCTCCTCAAACCCGGTAAGTGGCGGTGCCTGCATCGGAGCAGGGGTGGGCCCCACCTTGATCGATCGGGTGATCGGGGTAGCCAAGGCATACACGACCCGTGTAGGAGAGGGCCCCTTCCCCACCGAGCTTCAGGGCAGCCTCAACGATCATCTCTGTGATCGGGGCGGTGAGTTTGGAACCACCACGGGCCGCCGCCGCCGTTGCGGTTGGTTTGACGGGGTGATCGGTCGCTATGCGGTGGAGGTGAACGGCCTCGATTGTCTGGCCATCACCAAGCTCGATGTGCTTGATGAGCTCGATGAAATCCAGGTGTGTGTTGCCTACGAACTCGACGGCGAGCGGATCGAATATTTCCCGAGCAGTTCGGAAGATTTCGCCCGCTGCCAGCCGATCTTTGAAACCTTGCCGGGTTGGCAAACCTCTACTGCCGATTGCCGCAGCCTGGAGGAATTACCTCCAACGGCGATGAGCTATTTGCGCTTTCTTGCCGATCTAATGGAGGTACCGATCGCCATAGTTTCCCTTGGCGCTAACCGCGATCAGACGATCGTTGTAGAAGACCCCATTCACGGTCCCAAGCGGGCCCTGCTGAGCACCTAATGGATCCCATGGAAAAGACCTACGACGTCGTCGGCATTGGCAACGCCATCGTTGACGTGCTGGTGCAAGCCAACGACGACCTGATCGACAACTTCGAACTCACCAAGGGCACCATGGCCCTGGTGGACGAAGCCCAAGCCGAGCGCCTCTACGCCAGCGTTGGACCGGGCCTTGAAACCTCTGGCGGCTCCGCTGCCAACACCCTGGCCGGGGTTGCCCAACTGGGCGGCAGGGCGGGCTTTATCGGTCGGGTGCGCAACGATCAGCTGGGGGGGATCTTTACCCACGACATCCGTTCGGTTGGAGCTCGCTTTGACACCCCTGCGGCCACGGACGGGCCCTCCACGGCCCGTTGCCTGATCCTGGTGACTCCAGATGCCCAGCGCACCATGTGCACATACCTGGGCGCTTCGGTGGGGCTGGATCCAGCCGACCTCGACCTTGACATGGTTGCCCAAGCCAAGGTGCTCTACCTAGAGGGTTACCTCTGGGACAGCGACGAGGCCAAGGCGGCTTTCATCACTGCGGCCGAGGTGGCCCGCGCCCATGGGGGCGAGGTGGCTTTGAGCCTGTCGGATGCTTTTTGCGTCGAGCGTCACCGCGAAAGCTTCCAGGAGCTGGTGGACGGCCACGTCGACATCCTGTTTGCCAACGAAATGGAGATCACAGCCCTCTACAAGGCCAATAGTTTTGAAGAGGCTGCCGACCAGGTGCGGGGCCGCTGCAAGCTGGCAGCCCTCACCCGCAGCGAGCAGGGATCGGTAGTCCTTAATGGCGCCGGCACCCACAGCGTCGCCCCCTTCCAGCTCGGTCCCTTGCTGGACACCACAGGGGCGGGTGATCTCTACGCCGCTGGCTTCCTGCACGCCTACACCCAGGGCCAGTCCGTCGACGAATGTGGACGGCTGGGTTCCCTCTGCGCTGGTCAGGTCGTGACCCAGCTGGGGCCCCGGCCCCAGGGCTCGCTCAAGCAGCTAGTAGCCCAGCACCTGGGCTGATCCTCACTGCGGCAGCACCAGAGCCTCCAGTAAGCAAGTTTGGCTGAAGGCTTGCACCCCGGCTGGCTCTGCTGGCCTGCCGATCAGCAACAATTCGGGCCCAGGGCCTGCGCAGAGCTGCCTCCAGAGCTGTTCGGTAGCTCCGCCCGACTGTCGTGCCAACACAGTGGTGATGCGCCAGCGGCGAATCAGGGATCGCTCTACCTCCAGCTCCGAGCCTGGGCGGAGGCAGGCGACCTGATCGGCCGCCAAGCCAGCCGCCATGGCCAGCTGTAGGGCCCTTGGGCTGGGCAGCAGCCGGGCGAAGTGACGGGCGCCGGGGCTGCAGGCCAGCGCCTGTTTTAGTTGGCGTGCACCTATTGCCAATAGGAGGCGGTGGCCCTGCAGCGAGCGACTACGCAGCGTCTCCAGGCTCGGCAGGATCGTTGCCGCTCCAGGCAGGGTGGGGCGCAGCAGCCGTATCAGCCGTTGGCGGCGCTGCTTGCACACGGCGGCCAGCTGGCGACTCACCAGACAGGCGAAGGGATGGCTGGCATCCACCACCACCGCATAGGGCCAACCCACCGATTCGGCGGCGGCTAGTTCTGCCCATACCCCCTGCTCGCCAGCGATGGCTCCGACGCGCAGGGTTAGCCCCGGATGGGGGCGATAGGCCAGGGCCGCTGTTGCACCAACAACGCTCACGGTTAGGTGCCAGCCGCGCTGCAGCAGCCGCTCCGCCACTACGGGGCCTTCGCCGGTGCCGCCGATCAGCCACAGACGGGGCGAGGTCTGCTGAATCTCAGGTCCGTGCATCAGGATGGGGACCACCAATGGTTGCCGGGGAGTGAATCACTGTCTGCTCGAGGTTGAGGTTCTGGAAGCGCCCCAGGTGCGATACACCCAGGACAATCAGACGCCGGTGGCGGAGATGGCGGTCCAGATAGATGGCCTGCGTCCTGATGATCCCCCGGGTCAATTGAAGGTGGTCGGCTGGGGAAATTTGGCCCAAGAGCTCCAGAACCGGGTGCAGGTTGGCCAGCGACTGATGCTCGAGGGCCGGCTGCGCATGAATACCGTCACCCGTCAGGACGGCGTCAAGGAAAAACGCGCTGAATTCACCCTGGCCCGGCTGCACGGCATGGGGCCTGGCGCCACCAGCAGTCCTGCTGTCAATCCAGCTGCCACTACTGCGCCTGCGCCCCAGCGCCGTGCCCCAGCTGCGGCTCCCTCTTCCACCCCGGCTCCAGCCGCGCCGGCAGGTGCCCAGCCGCCAACCTGGAATACCTCCCCGCTGGTGCCTGATCTCCCTGACGACGACGACATCCCTTTTTGATGCGGGATTGATCCCGTTCAGAGCTAGGCGTCGACGCTGGAATCGGAGTGGCTCAACTGATCGAGCAGCTGGCCCAGCTCCCGCTCCAAGGCGGCTAGATCAAGGCGCCATTGGGGCCAACGACCCGCATCAATTTGGCGCAATAACCAAAGCCGGTCGCTCTTGAGGTTGCTGATCAGTTCGGCGGTGCCGGTTTCGCTGGGCCGGCTGGTGGTCGCATCCGCCATGGGCATAAAGGAAGATGGCTGTATGCAAGCACTTCTCTCACCAGGCAGCCTCGTGACCATCGCGGGGGCTGTGCTCACTGTGATCGGCACGATCGCCTACGCCACCGATATCCCCAATCTCAGCCTGCCCACGATCTTCTACGGCATTCCCATCCTGTTGGGTGGGTTGGCCTTGAAATCCTCTGAGCTGCCTCCACCTAAGCGACTAACGCCGGCCTCCCGTTTCAAGCAATTGCGGGACCTGCCGGAGAGCGAGCCCCTGCGCAAGCTGCTGGCCGATGTAGATCGCTGGCGCTACGGACAGAAAGCCCATCTGGAGAGCTCCCTGGAGGTGCTCAAGCTCTGGGACGAGGACGCTCCGCCCCAGCTGCTGAGTGTTGAGGAGCTCGACTGTGATGGCCGCTATGGCTTGCGCCTGCGCTTTCGCTGCGAAGGGGTGCCCCTAGATCGCTGGCAGGCCCGCGCTGATCGGCTTGGCCGCTTCTTTGGCCCCGGTTTGAGTGCCGACATCAAGCCAGAGCGCCGCGATGAATTCAGCCTCGCTCTGGTGCCCGAGCCCAGCGCTAGCTAAGACCGCTCAATCCATCTCCCCCTCGACAAGCGAAACCTTGATCAGCAGTCAGGACACCCTGAGGGTGTCGGTCCTAAGTGAGGCCCTTCCATACATCCAACGCTTTGCGGGCCGCAGGGTGGTGGTCAAGTACGGCGGCGCGGCGATGGTGCAAGCGGAGCTTCGCGACGCTGTCTACCGCGATGTGGTGCTGCTGGCCTCGGTGGGGGTGCAGCCGGTGGTGGTTCATGGCGGCGGTCCGGAGATCAATGACTGGCTGAATCGCCTCCAAATCGAGCCCGAATTCCGTGACGGTTTGCGGATCACCACTCCGGAAACCATGGACGTGGTGGAGATGGTGCTGGTGGGCCGGGTCAACAAAAATATTGTTAACGGCATCAATCAGGTGGGTGGCCGGGCCGTGGGACTTTGCGGCAGTGATGGTTCCTTGGTGCGGGCCCGCACCTACGCCGGCGGGGTAAACGGGCTGGTGGGAGAGGTGGCGGCAGTAGATCCGGCAGTGCTTTTTCCCCTGCTCGATGCCGGCTACATACCGGTGATCTCGAGCGTGGCCGCCGACGCTGAGGGCCAGGCCCACAACATCAATGCCGATACCGTGGCAGGTGAACTGGCCGCGGCATTACAGGCCGAGAAACTGATCCTGCTCACAGACACGGCAGGAATTTTGAAGGATCGCCACGATCCTGACTCCCTAATTCGTCAGCTGACCCTGGCGGACGCACGCCAATTAATCCATGACGGTGTGGTGGCAGGCGGCATGACCCCGAAGACCGAATGCTGCATCCGGGCCCTGGCCCAGGGAGTTGCGGCGGCCCACATCGTTGATGGCCGGGTCCCCCACGCCCTGTTGCTGGAGGTATTCACCGATTCGGGGATTGGCACCATGGTGGTGGGCAGCCAGCGCGGCGGCCATGGCTGAAGAGCTGCTGGCTGCAGCCCGTGCAGCCCTCGAGCGGGGCGATTACGGCCAGGTTGTACGCCTGTTGGATCCCCTCACCAGAGAGCATCCTGCTGCTACCGCCACCGGAGCTGAGATTCAGCTGCTGCTCGCCACCGCCTGGATGGGGCGGGGCGACAACGGCCGGGCGATCCTGTGTTGCCGGCTGATCAAGCGCTGCCGTGATGCCAGCCTGCGGGCTCAGGCCATAGACCTACTCACCGTGCTGGAGGCACCGGCCCTCGAGCGCCCCCGCGATTGGTCGATCACCCTGCCCGATCTGGGCACAGCCGAGGCCATGGGCGGCCAGATGCAGCAGCTTGCCCGCGGCCGACGCTCCAACAAACCGCCACCGCCGCCACCGCCACCGGTGGGGCCAACCAGAGCTCCAGTGGGCTTCGCTGTGCTGGCAGTTTTGCTGTTGCTGCTGACGCTGCTGCTCGGCGGCTGCACCGAGGTGCGCAGCGAGTTGACCTTCAAGGGGCCAGGCCGGCTGCAGATCGCCCATGACCTATCGAGCCCCGGCACCCAACCCGAGCCCTGGGCCCGTCAGTTTGGCCGCAGCTTGCTGAGCCAGGGATTTCACCCTGCCAAGCAGCCCAAGCCATCTGCTGGCGCTGACGGCTTTCACCAGCGACTGGAGAGCCCGGTGCTACCAGCGCCCGAGGCCCTTGCCTTGCTGGCAGCGAACCTCAGCGCGGCTGCGGATCTAGCTGGTGTGGCCCTGCAGCCGCCCCACTTCCAGCTGGGGGAGCGCAATTGGCTGCTGGGGGTGCGCCAAAGCCTTGAACTGACAGTGGACCTGCGTGGGCTCACCGCTCTGCCGGGTTTCAGCGCCGCCATCGACCTGGCCCCTGTGACCCCTGGGGCTGTCCGCCTGGCCAGTCCCGAGCCCGCTGCGGCGATTTCTGGACGAGCTGCCCTGCACTGGCCCCTGCGCTTTGGCGCCAGCAACACCCTGCAGCTCAGCTGCTGGCGCTGGAGTGGTCTTGGCATTGGCGGCGCCCTGATTGCCCTGGCGCTGGCGCTGGTGCTGGCCCTGGAGCGCCTGCGGCGTCTGCTGGGCTTCGGCCTGCCGGAACTACCGGCTTGAGAGCGGTGCTCAAAGGCTGAGGGGGTCGGGGTCGATCGCCAGACCCACCCCCGCAGGCAGCCCCTCCCGCAGCAGGCTTTCAGTCGGCAAGGGCAGGGGCTGGGCGGCGGGACCATGCAGCAAAAGCTGCCAGCGACTCTTGCCCGCTACCCGGGCTACCGGGGCCGGGGCGGGACCAATCAACAGCCAGCCGGCTGCCGCCACTTGGCTGCGGATTCTCTCCGCCAAGGCGGCGGCGGCGGTTGCCGTGCCGCTGGCGCTTGGTCCGCTCAGACGCAGGAGGCAGGCCCGGCTGAAGGGCACCAGGCCACCCTGGCGGCGCAACTGGCTCTCCTCGGCCAAAAACAGCTCATAGCGCCCATCCACCAGGTGGCGAATCACCGGGTGGTCGGGGCTGTAGGTCTGCACCAGCACCTCGCCTGGTTTTTCGCCGCGGCCCGCCCGGCCCGCTAATTGCAACAGCAATTGCAGGCACTGCTCGGAGGAGCGCAGATCTGGGCGATGCAAAAGGCCGTCTGCCGCCAATACCGCCGCCAGGGTGACCCGGGGTAGGTCCATGCCTTTGGCCAGCATCTGGGTGCCTACCAATACGTCGGCTTCCCCTTGGGCAAAGCGATCGAGCAGGCGGCGGTGGCCGTCGCGGCCCCGGGTGGTGTCGCGGTCAAAGCGCAGCAGGCGCAACCCTTCAAGCTCGGTTGCCAGCTGCTCCATCACCCGCTGGGTGCCCGCGCCAAAGGGCTTGAAGGCCGTGGAGCCACAGTGGCCACAGCGATTGCCCATCTCGGCGCGGTGGTCGCACCAGTGGCAGCGCAGCCATTCCTGGCCCCCTTTGGAGCGGTGCACGGTTAGGGATACATCGCAGTGGGGGCAGAGCACCGCTTCGCCGCAGCTGCGACAGCTCAGGAATGCTCGATAGCCCCGTCGGGGGACCAGCACCACTGCCTGTTCGCCCTTCTCCTGCAGCTGCTCTAAGCGCCCCATCAGGGCCCGGCTGATCAAGCGACGGTGGCCGTCCGCGAGCTCGTGGCGCATGTCGATCACCCGTACGGCAGGCAGGGGTCGCGAACCAATCCGCTCCGGCAGTCGTAGGAGGCGGCTGGCTGGTTGGGGGGATTGGCAGCTCAGCCAACTCTCGAGGGAGGGGGTGGCACTGCCGAGCACCAGCCGCGCCCCGCTGTGCCGGGCCCGTAGGCGGGCTACGTCGCGGGCGTGGTAGCAGGGCATCGGGCTGTCCTGCTTATAGGAGCTGTCGTGTTCCTCATCGAGCACGATCAGGCCCAGCCTGGGCATGGGCAGAAAGATCGCTGAGCGGGTACCCACCACCACCACCGCTTCTGGTTCTAGGCAGCGACGCCAGGCCGCCACCCGGGCTCCATCGGAAAGGCCGCTGTGGAACTCGACCACCCGGCAGCCGAAGCGTTCCCGTGCCCGGTCGAGCAACTGGGGAATTAGGCCAATCTCCGGGGTGAGTAAGAGGGTGGCCTGCGCCAGCTCCAGAGCTTGAGCAGCCGCCCGCAGATACACCTCAGTTTTGCCGGCGCCTGTAACACCCCAGAGCAAAAATTCCGCGCCCGCTGGAGCACCGGAAAGGGCCTGGACTGCAGCGGCCTGGGCCTCCGTCAGGGCAGGCCAGTGAGCCGGTGCCAGGCCAGCTCCACTGCCCTCGGGGGGAGCCTGAAGGCGCTGCACCAGGCCCCGAGCCTCCAGGCCCTTGAGGACGGCGCGACTGAAGCCAGCCTCACCACAAAGATCCCTCAGGGGCACTGGCCCGCTATGGCGCCCAAGGTGCTCAAGCAGTTGCTGCTGCCGCTCGGTGAGGGGCTGGCTGAGGAGTGCTTTATCGGAGCGCTCCACCAGCCAGATTGCACGGCTTGGCCTGCTTGGCCCCTGGTTGCGCTGGCCAAGCCAGCCCGGTGGCAGGGCACTTTTCAGAGTTTTGAAGAGGCTCGTGTGGCACTCCGCCGCCACGCTTGTCATTAAGTTTTGCCAATCGGGATCTACGGCAGCCCGCTGCCAAACCTCCAGGATCGGCTGTATTCGCTTGCTGCTGAGACTGGCGGGTAATTGATCAAGCCAGCCCACCACCAAGCCGGTGTGCGGGCGGCCCTGCAGCCTCACCCGCACCAAATCCCCAATCCCGGCTGGGGTTTCTGGCGAGTTGGCGTAGGTGAATACCTGGCCTTCGCGCCCGGCTTCGAGCCAGATCTGCAGCCAGGGGGTCGACAAGCTTGCAAAGGTCACAACCCATTCTTAGGATGTGGATGTTGGGCAGTTCAAGGACTGCCGTCGGAACTAAGCAGATTTCCGTCCAGCGGGAAGACCTGAAGTGAGACCCCGGGAGCCAGCCTCCCACCATTCGGCCTCCCGGTCTGAGACCACCCCTGTCAGCCCTGTCCAGGCCTCGGCCAACCCTTCCAGGCCTCGGCCACCGACCCCTTGCTTTTTGCCGGGTCGCTCGACTTTTCTTTGCCGACTACCACCGTTCAGAGGTTTCGTTCCCGTTTTCGTGGTCTTGCACCAGCTCCTACGGCTAATCCCGGCGTAGCTGGAACAATTTTCTGCCGATTGCAGGCAGAAAATTTCTAGAACCGATTTCAGGCGATGCGTTTCCGCCCATTTGTTTTGTTGTTTCGTTTTCGTTACCTATGAGCCCTGCTGCTGCCCAGCCGAAAGCAACCCCTGAAATCTTGATGGTGGCCACGGCGGCCGGTGAAGAGGTGCAAGTAAAGCCCAAGAAGGCTGCACCTAAGTCAAAGGCTGCGCCAAAAGCAAAAGCCGATGCCAAGGCCCCGGCTGCTTCCAAATCCCCGGCTGCTGCAAAGGCCCCGGCTGCTTCCAAATCCCCGGCTGCTTCCAAGGGAACGGCTGCTCCCAAAGCAAAGACTGCCACCAAAGCCCCGGCTGCTTCTAAAGGAACTGCTGCTACCAAGGCAAAGCCGGCCGCAAGCAAATCCTCTGCGCCTAAACCCCCAGCGGCCAAGGCCAAAACTGAGGCTCCAGTCGATACCGCTGATCTAGACGATGCCGAAGATCTAGGCCCATCCGGCAGCTCTGCCGAGAAGGACGAGAAGGCTGCCAAGGCCCTCGCCAGCATCAAGGTGGGGCCTAAAGGTGTCTACACCGAAGACTCCATTCGGGTTTATCTCCAGGAGATCGGCCGTATCCGTCTGCTGCGGCCCGATGAGGAGATCGAGCTAGCCCGCAAGATCGCCGATCTGCTCCAGCTCGAGGAGATCGCCGCCCAGTTTGAGGCCGATCACGGCCGCCAGCCCGACAACAAGGAATGGGCGGCATTAGTGGAGATGCCCTCCATCAAGTTCCGCCGACGCCTGATGCTTGGCCGCCGAGCCAAGGAAAAGATGGTGCAGTCAAACCTGCGCCTGGTGGTTTCGATCGCCAAGAAATATATGAACCGGGGCCTGAGCTTCCAGGACCTGATTCAGGAGGGTTCCCTCGGCCTGATCCGGGCTGCCGAGAAATTCGACCACGAAAAGGGATATAAATTTTCCACCTACGCCACTTGGTGGATTCGTCAGGCGATCACTCGCGCTATCGCGGATCAGTCACGCACTATCCGCCTTCCGGTGCACCTATACGAAACCATTTCCCGGATCAAGAAGACCACTAAGACCCTCTCCCAGGAATTCGGCCGCAAGCCCACCGAAGAGGAAATTGCCGAATCGATGGAAATGACCATCGAGAAGCTGCGTTTCATCGCCAAAAGCGCCCAGCTGCCCATCTCCCTGGAGACGCCGATCGGCAAAGAGGAGGATTCCCGGCTCGGTGACTTCATCGAGGCCGATATTGAAAACCCTGAGCAGGATGTGGCCAAGAACCTGCTGCGAGAGGACCTCGAGGGCGTGCTGGCCACCCTCAGCCCCAGGGAGCGTGACGTGCTGCGTCTGCGCTACGGCCTAGATGACGGCCGCATGAAGACCCTTGAAGAGATCGGCCAGATCTTTGATGTAACCAGGGAGCGCATTCGTCAAATTGAAGCCAAGGCCCTGCGCAAGCTGCGCCACCCCAACCGCAACGGCGTGCTCAAGGAGTACATCAAGTGAGTCAGGGCCTGGCATCCCTGCGGGGGCTGCGCACTGCTCCGTCGCTCGACCCCGCAGCGCTCTCGGAGCTGCGGGCAGAGCTTGAGCCGCTGCTGGCTCGCTGCGACTGGTTCACTGCGGGAGTGATGGCAGCTTCTGCAGCGGCTGCGGTGACCTGTCTGCGTCAGGTTGAGACGGCTCTGGGCTGGTCGCAATTGGAGCCAGATCCCGCCGGTGTTGCCCTCGATTCGATCGAGGGTCCGGTTTTCCTCAAGGCCAACCAGAACAGCGGTCGCTTTCAGGTACGCGCTGAAGCCGGTTTAGGAGAGGGCCTATTGATCAGCGGTCACTGTTCAACAGATACGGCTGCGGAAGACACCTGGGGTCCATTGCCCCTTGATTTCTTCGGCCCTTAATCTGAGTGGCTGTTATCTGCCCCTGATGGCCAACCCCCTGCGCATAGCCTCCCGCCGCAGCCAGCTGGCCATGGTGCAAACCAATTGGGTGCGCGATGAACTGATCCAGGCCCACAACGGCCTGGAGATCACGATTGAAGCGATGGCCACCCAGGGAGACAAGATTCTCGATGTGGCCCTCGCCAAGATCGGCGACAAAGGCCTTTTTACCAAGGAGTTAGAGGCTCAGATGCTTGTTGGACAGGCTGATATCGCCGTCCATAGCCTCAAGGATCTGCCAACCAACCTGCCCGAGGGGCTGATGCTTGGCTGCATCACTGAGCGGGAAGATCCCGCGGATGCCTTGGTGGTGCATGAACAACACCGCGATAAGAGCCTGGCAACCCTGCCCGCAGGCGCCGTGGTGGGCACCAGTTCCCTGCGCCGTCTAGCCCAGCTGCGCCACCACTTCCCGCACCTCAGCTTTAAGGATGTGCGCGGCAACGTAATCACCCGTCTGGAGAAACTTGATGCTGGTGAGTACGACTGCCTGATCCTGGCGGCCGCTGGCTTGGGACGGCTTGGTTTGGGGGATCGCATCCACGAACTGATCGACCCCTCCATTTCCCTCCACGCCGTTGGCCAGGGTGCCTTGGGTATTGAGTGTCGAGAGGGGGATGCCGCCGTGCTCGAGCAGATCAAGGTGTTGGAGCACCAGCCCACCGCCCGTCGCTGCCTGGCTGAGCGAGCCTTTTTGCGTGAGCTGGAGGGGGGCTGTCAGGTGCCCATCGGCGTTAACAGCCGCTTCGTCGGAGATACGCTTGTATTAACGGGAATGGTTGCAAGCATCGACGGCCTGCGCCTGATTCGCGATGAGGCTTGCGGTCCCCAGGCCGACCCTGAGGCCATTGGGATCGCCCTTGCCCATGCTTTGAAGGCCCAGGGCGCAGGCGAGATACTGGAGGAGATTTTTGCAACTGTCCGGCCCGAAGCCTGAACCAGCGCCAGCGGCGGCCAGCCCCGTTGAAGCCGAGGCCCGCGCCCTTCCCTATCAATGGAATCTGCTGGCCTGGGCTGCCCTGATTGGGGTGCTCACGGGACTGGCAGTGGTGGCCTTCCACGAATTGCTGGGCTTCATCAATAACGGGCTTTTTGGACCTTTTGTGGAGGGGCTCCTAACGGTTGGTCGTAGCCAGCCGCCGGAGTTAGCAATCGAATTGCCGCTAGCGGCTGCTCCTGATACGGGCACACCTCTGCGGGCCCTGCTCCAGGTGGGTCTCGGCGGGCTTGGCTTCCTGCCACCGCCCCCGGCCGTTCCCGAGCCGCTGCCCCTGCCGGTTTCCTCCCTGCCCGATTGGATAAGTCTTTGGCCGGTGGTTGTGGTGCCCACCCTGGGGGGCTGGGCCGTTGGTCTTTTGCGCCGCTATGGCGGTGATCTGGGCCCTGGCCTACCCAGCCTGATGGCGATGGCCGATGGCGCCGTTAGCGCTCGGCCCCGCTTGCCCGTTCAGCGCCTGCTGGGTGCATCCATTAGCCTGGGCAGTGGTGCCTCCCTCGGCCCGGAGGGGCCCAGCGTTGAAAGTGGCGGCAATATCGGTCTGTGGGTAGCCCTGCGCGGCGGGCTCTCGCCCCAGAGCCAGAAAGCCCTGGTGGCTGCGGGAGTGGCCGCAGGCCTGGCGGCGGGGTTCAAGGCACCCATCGCCGGGGTGTTTTTTGCTTTTGAAGGAAGCTTCAGTGCCGTTCAGGGCCGGCCCAGCTTGCGGGCGGTGCTGGTGGCGGCGGTGGCTTCCTCGCTGGTCACCCAATTGCTGCTCGGCGACACACCGATTTTGCGCTTGCCTGCTTATGAGGTGCGCTCACCGCTGGAGTTGCCCCTTTATCTGGGCTTAGGCCTGGTGGCCAGCTTGATGTCCTGGGCCTTGGTGAGCCTGCTGGCTGCAGGCCGCAGCGAGCGGCTTCAGGCCTGGCTGGGCCAGCTGCCGCCAGGCCTGCCCACCGCCCTAGGGGGTGCCTCTGTGGGTGTGATGGCTCTGGGTTTTCCCCAGGTGCTTGGTGTCGGCTACGACACGATTGAGGCCCTGCTTGGCAGCGAGGGTGGCGTGCCCCTGCTCACCTTGCTGGTATTGCTGGGCGTCAAGCTTTTAGCAACTGGTATCAGCAATGCCACCGGCTTTGTTGGCGGTGGTTTTGCCCCATCCCTCTTCCTGGGAGCGGTGCTCGGCAACTGCTACGGCCAGCTGCTTGGTGATAGTGGCCTGCACCTGCCGGTGGCTGAGCCACCCGCTTACGCCATGGTGGGCATGGCCGCCGTGCTAGCCGGTAGTGCCCGGGCTCCTCTGACGGCCCTGTTGCTGCTGTTTGAGCTCACCCGCGATATTCGAATTGTGCTGCCGCTGATGGCCGCCGCAGGTCTCAGTGCTGCCTTGGTGGAGCGCTGGCAGGGCCTGGCTGATCCGGGTCTACTTGGGCCTGACCCCCAAGAGGAGCATCGCCGCCGCCAGTTGGCCGCCCTGCAGGTGTCTGAGGCGTTCGAGCCGGAGGCCCCCCTGGTGCTGGCAGCTGAGTTACCAGCCCAAAAGGCCTTGCTTCAGCTGGTGGAGGCCCACGGCCACTGTCTGGTGGTGGCTGATGGGGCTTGGGTGGTGGGGCTGGTCACCCTGGCTGATCTGCAGCGGGCCCTGAGTGCCGAGCGGGAGTTCAATCACGACGGCTCTTTACCGGTGCCCACCTTGCTCTCCTGTCGCCGCAGTGACTTGGTATGGCTGCCGATGTCTGCCCAGCTTGCTCAGCTGGAAGACCAGCTCAGGCCAAATGGCTTGCGCCAATTGCCGGTTTTTGATGTGCCGGCTGCGGCGGCGGCAGCCCTGCCCCATGGACTTCCCAATCCCGGTTTGCCGGTTGCTTCTCTACGTGGCTTGGCAAGCCGCGATGGCATGGCCCGGGCCCTAGCGCGCCAGCTCACAACCGCTGGGGATTGGGCTCAAGATTGAGTCTGCAGCTGGCTACAGAGCGCCTGGGCTGCTGGATCAACCGCACTTAACCTGGCAAGTATCCGCTCCAAATCAAGGGGTGAAAGCTCGCCGTCACTGGCCCACTTCAAGGTGGTGCTCACTTGGGGTTCGCAGGAAGGATTGGAGTGGGGAACCGCAGACATAGACGCAGTCTAAAGGCCTCATGCCTTGTTTTGGCCTTATAAGGTACGCCGATAACCCCAACTTGCGGCCGCAGCTGGGGTTATCTCCAGAATATTTTCCGACAATCGGCTGGCTTCAGCGCTGCACGATTACTGGCGTACCGACTTCCACCTGATCAAATAAGGAGCGCACATGCTCGTGGAGCATGCGCACGCAGCCATTGGTAACGGCTGCGCGTGATGTCACCGTCCAGGACCAAGCATTTGGCGTGCCATGGATGCCGTACTGGTTGAGTCCGCTTTTCTGGAATCCAAGCCAGCGATCGCCTAAGGGGCCATTTGGGCCGACGGTGGCGTTGATCTTGCCACTTTTGGTGCTCTGGTATTTGGGATTAACAACCTTGTTTTGGACCGAGAAGCGCCCTACTGGTGTGGGGGTGCTGGGATCGCCAATCGCCACTGGCCAACTGCCCAGCACCTTGCCGCCTTCACGCAGGCTGATCGTGCGCTTGTCAAGCTGAAGCACAATTTCCCGGCTGTTGCTCTGGGCCTGGACAGGGGTCCAAGCCGGAGCCATCGCCAGGGCTGCTGCGGCAATCCAGAGCGGTTTGAGGTAGTCAGCCATGGTGATAAGGGCGCTTAGTTAACCAGTTTGGCGTCGATGATATGGAGATAGCGCCGTTCGCACTCCTTAATGATGCTCACAGCTTCTGCTGGCTCCAAGAAGCCATTGACCTTGCAGGTGCCGGGTTTTTTGAGGTCTTTGTAGTGCTCCCAGTAGTACTGGGTTTCCGTGACCCACTGCTCACCAAGCTGGGTGAAGCTGGTGATGTGGTCCATGCGCTTGTCATCGGCCAATACGGCGATCACCTTGTCGTCGACCTCGCCGCCGTCGTCAAAGGTCATGATGCCGATGATCCGAGCTTCCACCAGCGATCCCGGCACTAGGGGCTCGGTGACACCGACAATTTCAATATCTAGGGGATCGCCGTCCTCGTCCCAGGTGCGGGGGATACAGCCGTAGGCGAAGGGGTAGGCCAGCGACGAGTAGCCGACGCGATCCAGCTTGAGGTGGCCTGTTTCCGTGATCAGTTCGTACTTGTTGATCGTCATGGAGTTGAGCTCCACGATCGCGTTCAAGCGCAGCTCTGCTTCATCAGCGAAGGCCGGCAGCACGTGCAGCAGGTTGAGCATCGTGCGGCTCGGGGCGTGGTCGATGTTCGCCATGAAGCGGAATTTGAGTGGCTAAGCGGCATCCTAAGTATCTGCCTGCAGGCGCTCCAGCTTGTTGCGCAGATAGCTAAGGAAGGCTGCTGCGCTGAGGCTCTGGCCACTCACCTGTTCCACCAGCTCTTCCGCATTGACACTGCGGCCCAGGGGATAAACCCTGCTGGCCAGCCAGTCCCGCAGGCTGCTCTCCTTACCAGCAGAGATCGCGGCCTCGATGGCACCTGGGCCGCCAAGCTCCTGCTCCATGGTTTCCGCGAGTTGGGCGCTGATCAGATGGCCCAGGGCATAGCTGGGGAAATAGCCAAACAGGCCTTCTGCCCAGTGGATATCTTGCAGACATCCCTCCGAATCGCTTGAAGGGGTACGGCCCAGCAGCTCGCCCATGCGGCGGTTCCATAAACCTGGAAGCTCCGCCACCGGCAGCTCCTGCTCGAGCAGGGCCAGCTCCAGCTCAAAGCGCAGCACGATGTGTAAGCAGTAGCTGAGCTCGTCGGCTTCCACCCGAATCAGGCCGGGCCGCAGGGGATTGAGCCCTCGCCAGAAGCCGTGGGCTCCACCCCAGGGATCACTGCCACCGCCACTGCCACCACCGCTCCCTAAGCCAGTGCAGAAGCGCGGATGCCAGCGTTCGGCGAAGGCGCGGCTGCGGCCCACGCGGCATTCCCAGAACAGCGACTGCGACTCGTGCACCCCCATCGAGGTGGCCTCACCCAGGGGCCAGGGGAAGTAGTGGTTGCCCGTGCGGGGCAGGCCCTGTTCATATAGGGAGTGGCCCCATTCATGGGCGGTGGCAAGGAAGGCCGAGAGGGGCTGATCCGGCACCACCCTGGTGGTGATGCGGAAGTCCTGGGGGCCCACGGTGCAGGAGAAGGGATGGGCCGAGCGGGAGCGTTGGCAGTAGGCCGGGTTGTAGCCCCAGCTGTTGAGCAGCTCGGTGCAGAGATTTTCCTGCAGGGCTTCGGGTAGCTCTGGCAGGGGGGATACCTGGGTTGCTGCTGCCTGCTGGAGCAGGACGGGCAGCTCGTCCTGCAGTGGGGCAAACAGCTGCTGCAGCCGTTCTTTGCTGACGTCGGGCTCAAACGGCTGGGCCAGGATTTCCCAGGGGCTGCGGTGTTGAACTTCAGCGGCGGCAAGTTGGGTCGCTTGTTCACGGCGGAGGCCGATCAGGCTTTCCAGTGCCGGAGCAAAGATGCTGAAGTCGCTGCGGCGCCTTGCCTCCTGCCAAATGGCATTGCCGCGCGACTGGGCTTGGGCGATCTGGGCTACTAGCTGGGGATCTAGGCAGCGCTGGCGATTTAGCTCAAGCCGCAGTAGCTGCAAGTTGCGGCGCACCGCCGCCGGGGTGCTGGCTTGCAGCTCGGCTTCCGCCGCCTCGACCAGATCGGCGTAAGCAGGGCTGCTCTGGCGTTCGTGTAGCTGACTGGCCAACAGGGCCAGTTGGTCGCCACGCCATTCGGCACCGGCCGCCGGCATCACCGTGTTCTGGTCGTAGTAGAGGGCACTGCTGATTGAGCCCAGCAGCTGGCTCTGGCGCAGATGCTCCTGCAGCTGATCTAGGGGCGATTTTGGCTGCGCCATGGGGAACTTTTGCTAGGGCCATTCTTCCGACTTCAGGCCCGGCGCGCTCAGGCTGATTGCAGTTGGGCTAACTGGTTCTCGAGACGTCGCTTGAGTCGGGTCTGGACCAAGGAGCAGAGCTCGTCTACCAAGGCGCCTTCGGCACTCCAAATGGTGCGCACCCCATCGCGCTCGCAGCGCACTAGGCCAGCCCGCTGCAGTTGGCCGAGCTGGCGGCTGATGTGGGATTGGGAGAAGCCAGTGGCTTCGATCAGTGCTGCCACATCCATGGGCCCTGCCCTGAGCTGACAAATCAACTGGAGGCGCGCCGGCTCGCTCAGCAAACGGAAAAACTGGCAGTACTCCTCCAGCAACTGGGGAGACGGCATGGAGCTGGAATGAGCCATCTATTGATTATGTCGCAGCTATGTCGCAAGCCGCATTCCCCCGACCAACCCCGAACGCGACGCCTTTATGCGGCTATGGTCATAGCAAGCTGCAATGCCGCGATGGTTGTCGCCCCGTTTACGCCGATCTACCTGCGGGCAGCGGCTGGAGGGAGATCCCTGCTCTTCCGCCAGCTTTTTGATGCCCAGACCGGCACCTTCACCTACTTACTAGGCGATGTTTCCAGTCGCCAGGCGGTGATCATCGATTCGGTGTTTGAGCGCCATGGCCGCGATCTTGCCCTACTCCGTGAGCTGGGGCTCGAGCTGGTGGCCTCCCTCGATACCCATGCCCACGCCGACCACGTCACCGGCAGCTGGCTGCTGCACGAGGCCACTGGCTGTGCAATTGGCCTGGCTGCAGCCGCTAGGGCGAAAAACGTGACCATGCCTCTGCAGCACGGGGATCGGCTGTCCTTTGGTGTTCGCTGGCTCGAGGTGCGCAGCACCCCAGGTCATACCAATGGCTGCCTCAGTTTTGTGCTCGACGATCAGTCGATGGCATTCAGTGGTGACGCCTTGCTGGTGCGGGGCTGCGGTCGCTGTGACTTTCAGCAGGGCAACCCCCATATCCTCTGGGCATCGATTACCCAGCAACTCTTCAGCCTGCCCGACTCCTGCTTGCTCTATCCAGGGCACGACTACGAGGGCCGCACGGTCAGCTCGGTAGTTGAAGAAAAAGCCTTCAACGCCCGCCTGGGCGGTATGGCCACCGAAAGGGATTTCGTTGGTCACATGGAGTCCATGCAGTTGCCCCACCCCCACAGGATCGCCGAAGCCCTGCCGGGCAACATGCGCTCTGGCAAGCCCATTGATCAGGACGTCACCAGCCCTGCTGCAAACCCATGTTGGGCGCCATTGCAACGCAGCTATGCGGGCCTGCCCGAACTTCCCCCCGCCTGGGTGGCATCCCACCGTGATTGCCTCACCTTGCTGGATGTGCGTTCGGCTGAGGAATATGGCGGCCCCGACGGTCGGGTGGAGGACAGCCTGCTGATTCCCCTGCCGGAACTGGAAGGTCGCATCTCCGAACTTCCCGTAAATCAACCGGTGGTGGTGGTCTGCCACTCCGGCAGCCGCTCGGCCCTGGCTACCCAGCAGTTGCTTAAGGCCGGACTCCGCCAGGTGGCAAACCTCCACGGCGGTCTGGCCCGCTGGGCGGATGAGGGCTACCCGCTGCAAGGCGTCACTTCCAACTGATCAACCTCCTTATCAGTCATGACACCAGACCTCGATACCCGTCTCAATGCCCAGGCCCTAGCCCAGTTGGTGCGAGACGGGCACACCAGCCCCCTTGCCGATCTAGATGGCGGCATCCCCAGCTGGGAGCAGGCTGGTTTGCCGCTGCACAGGCTCAACAACGCCCCCCTGCCGCTGATGCGCCAGGTTCAGATCGCCGCTGGCTCTTTGGTGCTGCTCGGTCTGGGCCTCGGCAGCTGGGTGGCGCCGGCTTGGATTCTGCTCAGCTGGTTGGTGGGAGTCGGCCTGGTGTTTGCTGGCATCAGTGGTTTTTGTGGCATGGCCCGCCTGCTGGCCCTGATGCCCTGGAACCGGGTTTCGATTTGATGGCAGCAGGCGCTTGCCCATAACACCTGGATGGATGCAGGCGCTCCACTACAAATCATGCCCAGCGGTTGATCACTCTCTGGATTGCCTGGTTGCTGGCCATGCTGTTCCATGTGGATTTGGGCTTGATGCCCTTATTCCACGGGCAGTCACCCGAGATCAACAGCCAAGTCCCATTGGGAGCCTTGCCGCTGCTGCTTGGTGCCATGCTCGGCTATTTTTTCCTGCCATTACTGGCAATCGTGCTGATCTCTTTCGCTGATTCAGCCATCGGTCCAGGGATTCGCTGGCGGCTGTTGAGGCGGCTGCACTTTTGGCTAAGTGTAGTTTACCTAATCACTAATACACTGCATCTTCTGGCAGATATCTTGGTGCCAGATGCACGCCTTGATCAGATCGTGCTGATGGCGGTGATGACCCTGCTTGGGTTGTTGATCAATATTGAAAGCTGACACTGGTGGCGCCAACATCACTGAAGAAATGCCTACTTGAATAGCTGGCCGCTTTGTCTTTTCGCAACCTTTTAGTCTTTGTATTTTGCATTGGCTGGCGAGGCCGATAAGCCCTGAAGACAATTATTTATTCCCAGAGCTCCAGCCTTAATGAATCCAGCTTTCGAACGGCTGGCCGCACTGACCCAACGGGGGAGGTGGCCACCGCACGGCCTGGCAACCTGGAATGCTGCGACGCTTCTGGGACACCGGGACGCTTTGGCAAAATTAGCCTTAGCTCTCAATCACTAATTCACCAATCCAACCCTTGGCCCAGTCCATTATCTCACAATCCTGTGGTGAAGCATTGACGTTTAGGTGTTGATATCCGATTGCACGTCCTCCACTAGTATTGGCATAGATTTATCACATCAGCTCAGGTCCCTTCACAATCATGCCAAGAATTACCGTTGAGCTCTCCATAGAGGAGCATCGGGCTTTAAAACTTTTAACCATTCTCGAGGGCAAGAAACTTGGTGCCGTCTTAAAAGAGGCAATTAATTCCTACCTTGTGGAAAAGGGTGCTCACGATCTCGAGGTCAAAGGCAAGCAGTGATTTCAGTTGAGCGTATCGGGTGTTGCCGCCACCAGAAGATCAAGCGCCTCGCGATCTTTGAGCTGATTAAACGCTGCACACCACATGCCCACGGATTAAAGTTGCTTCACCAGCATCAGGATTTCGAGTTAATCGACTTGCTGGCCCAGTTGCTTGGCCGTTTCGCCATACCGCAACCTTTCCTGCCGAAATAGCGCCGATCGCGAGCTCGGGTTGCAGAGAATTGGCCACCTTTCGCACCGACCGGGTGGCCACGGGAAGCCGCAATTACCCGCCAATGGCGACGGCTACCGGAGAGCACTCCAATTCTCTTTTAGTGCATGAGTGGATCAGAACCGCCCTAAGCGCGTTGCTGGGCCAGGTTGCCGCACTGGCTGCTCGACTAGGCGCGGCTGCGTCTTTTCGGCTATTACAGGAAGACCTTGACGCTTAGACATGCGCCGCATTGCTGCATTTCCCTGTCTTTTGACCCTTTGTACTACTGCTTCCCTGCTTGCACCCTGCGCAGCCCAGGCTGGCCAAACAGACGCCAAGGCCGCGCCCACCAGTGGCACCGTTGAATACAAGTCGAACGTCTCTGAAGTGGACTCCTGCAATCAGGCCCAATACCGCATGCCAGCCAATGCAACCGCTACGGCCATGCGGCTCTCAACTGCCATCAAAGGTGAATACGCCACCTTCACCTGCCGGGTGAAGTGGAGCCTCTCGCCCGCTGCTCGGCCCACCTATCGCCCGATTTTGTTCTCCCCTTCAGCCTGACCCCCATGCCCCGTACGAATCAGCCATCTCCGCGCACCGTCAAGTTGCAGATCCTTGGCGCAGTGTTTGTGCCAATGGGATTGCTAGGCCTATGGCTTTATTCCAAAGGCTTCTGGTGAACGCTTAAAGGCGCTTCCTCGGACTCGCGATTGCGGCGATGGCTTCCAGAGGTGATGTACCGCATGGATCACCACGCCCCAGATCAGCAGGTCGGGATCGTCGCCTTGCAAGGCAATGGCGGGGCTAGTGGCATCGCTGGCTACCAGGCGCCAATGGGGAGGTGTTCCCTCCAGTCGCCGCAGCAGAAAGCGCCCCTCGTGCACGGCGACCACGATGGAGCCAGAACGGGGACCCACACTGCGGTCGACCACTAATAGATCGCCGTGATGAATGCCCTCTCCGCGCATGGCATCGCCGTCTACCCGCATCAAAAAGGTGGAGCTCGGTCGCGGAATCAGGGCTCCGTTTAGATCGATTGTTGCCTCGATGTAGTCATCGGCAGGGCTGGGAAAGCCTGCGGCCACGGTTTCGCCGGCCAGGGGCAAAAGCAGGGGCTCGAGGTCGTGATGCGCTGGCTGCAAGGGACCAAGCCAGATCAGATCGCTCGCCATGGCAATCCCCGAAGGCCGTCACACTAGCGCAAAATAGTACGCCTATACCCTTTTGCGCTGTGGTCGCGGCTCAATCGCCGCAGCCCCTGCGCACCACCTCGTTGCGCAGGGCGGCTAAATCGCCTGCATCGGGGAGCTGGGGTTCAAACAGCAGAGCCCAGGCCAGCGACACATCTCCTGCTTCCAGGGCCGTTTCGATCGCTGCCAGCCAGGCAGGGGGGCTCTGGCCTAGGGAGAGGATCAGGGCCGCGGTGCGGGCCATCCGCTCGGCGTCCGCACCCACTAATTGCACTTGGGCAAAGCTGCCCTCTGCCGCCTGCTCAGGTCTCAGGCGCAGCAGCACCACCTCGCCGGGGGCAATGGGGGCCAGGGGCCAGGCCAGGGGGGCGCGGAAGGGGCGCCCGGCAGGCGCAAGCTGCTGCCAAACCAGCAGGCCCTGGCGCTCGATGCGGAGCTCCAGCAGGGGTTCGACCACTACGAGCAGGGGCCTGGGTGTGGGCACCAGGCCAATGGCATCACCTTCTGTCACCGGCTCCACCCGGGGGGTCACCACGCAGACCGCTACTGGATCCACCGGCCGCTGCAGGGCCTGGGCAGAGTTGGCAAGCAGCCAGCCCAGCCCAAGGATCATCAGCAGGGCTGGGCGAAGGTGCTGCTTGCTCAACTGAAGCTGCCGAATGCCGTGCCAGAGAGAAGATCGCCAAAACTACCCACGGGCGTGTAGCCACCGCTGCGGCGCATCAGCACTTTCAAAAAGGTGGTGTTGAAGTCGACGGTTTCAAGAAACCGCACCCCCACATAGGAGGCTGACTCCAGCCGATCGACCCAGAGGGAGCTGGCCCGCAGCCGGATCGGATCGCCGAAGATGGGGTGTTGAATCGTGAGGGTGCCGACCAAACCAGGCACTACAGGCTCGCGGATGGGAAACAGCAGGCAGGCACCAGAGGAGCTCACATCCCAAAGGCGACCAATAAACGAAATCGGATCGACATGAAAGTCGATCTGAATTGTCATGCTTATTGAGGGCACGATGTGCCTTTCCTCTTTCCTTGGGGAAGGATCCGGCATCAAGTCAAATGCAGGCGAATATTAGCAAACATCCGCGTGTTCACATCACCCAATAATTTGATCCCATTGTACTGAGGCGACTCGAAAAACCAACTGAGAAGAGGCTGAAAATTTTTATCTTGGCCAGGAGGTATTCAACCCGCGGCGCGGCTTAGGGCACCGCCGCAGCTGGAGCCCCCTCCGGCGGTGCAGCCAAAACAATGATCCGCCACTGCCACCCCATCTCCCTGCGGATCCCAGACCAGCAGTTCGCCAAGATGGCGCCTGGACCGGCCAGCTGCGTTCAGTCCAAGCTGCTGGTTGAAATCGCAGTCATAAAGCCAGCCCTGCCAGTCGACACTGATCAGGGAGCGACACATGACCCGCTCGAGATTCGCGCCGCAGTGCTTGTTTTGCAACAGGGCTTGGTAGGCCTCCAGCTTTCCCTGGGCTTGAAGCCAGCTGGCAAAACGCTGGATCGGCATGTTGGCAAGGGCGTAGAGGCTGGTGAACACCACCCCGTAGTCGGCGGCGAGCACCCGGCAGTAGTCGGCCTCCAGCTGGGCTTGGGGAGGGGGCAGGTCAGGCCCCTGGGGGTTGTAGACGAGCTGCAGCTCTAGGCCGCTGCCTGGCTGGCCGTAGCCAAGGGCATTGAGCTGACGTAGAGCCTCGATGCTGCGCTGAAACACGCCGCTGCCTCGCTGGCGATCAACATTTTCGGCGGCGTAGCAGGGCAGGGAGGCCACCACCGTGACGCCCTGATCCGCCAGGAAACGGCCTAAATCAGCCTGGCCGGGTTCCGACAAAATCGTGAGGTTGCAGCGATCGAGCACCTCGACGCCAAGCTGGCGGGCAGCCACCACCAGCTCCCTGAACTGGGGATGGAGCTCCGGCGCTCCACCGGTGAGGTCGAGGCAGCTCAGCTGGCGAGCCGCCAGAACATGCGGGATCAGGGCCAGGGTGGCCGGATCCATCATTTCGGTGCGGGATGGTCCAGCGTTGACGTGGCAGTGACTGCAGGCCTGGTTACAGCGGTAACCGAGGTTCACCTGCAGGGTTGTCAGGGGTCCCCGCTGCAGCGGCGGGAAGGCCGTTGCTGGCCCTTGGGCTCCTGTTAGGGGCGGGGCGTAATGGAGTTGCAATCCCCGTCCATTTGCGAACACCACCATCCTGCCGCCTACCCATGAACGAGCATGGTGAGTCGCTGGAACCGAGTTTGCGATGTTGCAGCAGCCCCCCCGCGGCTACGTGACCCTGGCTCGCCTGGGATTGGTGGCCAATGGCCTGGCCATTCCCCTCGGCCTGGCGGTAATCCTGCTGGATCCAACCTGGCGCACGGCCAATCTCGTTGTGGGCGCCAGTGCCGTGCTGCCTACGGCCGTGGTGGGCCTGGTGGGCTCGATCGCCCTGCTCAAGTGGCGTGCCTGGGGACAGATCCTGGCGATCGTGGCCCTGTCTATGGCCCTGGCGGTGGGGCTGCCTTACGGAATCGTGCGCATGGCGCTGCTCAGTGAGGGCCGATTGCTCACCGCAGTGCTGTCTGGCTTGCTTTGGGCGGCTACCACTGCTGCGCTGGTGTTCTGGAGTCGATCCAGCATTCGCCGCTACTTGATCTGAGCTGGCCGGTCTGTCGCCGTAGCCACCAGCCCTCGAGCACGGGGTTTATTTTGTAGCAACGGCTACATAAGCGGACGGGAATGCCGCATTGGATGCCCCCATAAAGCGTTTTTAAATCGATCCCATGCCCAGCTCGCACCGTTACGCCGCCCTGCAACAGATTCAGCGGCGACGCCCGGTGGCGACAACTGCTGCAGCTTCCTTCGATGAGCTGTGGGCTAGCGATGTATTCGGCCTTGAGGCGATGAAGGAGGCCTTGCCTGGACGCATTTTTAAGTCGATCCAGCGCACCATTCGGGAGGGCGGCAAGCTCGATTTGTCGTTGGCCAACGCCGTGGCCGACGCCATGAAGACCTGGGCTACCGGTCGTGGAGCGCTGTATTACGCCCACGTTTTTTATCCGCTCACAAACTCAACGGCCGAGAAGCACGACGGCTTCATTTCGCCCAAAAGTGATGGTCGGGTGATCACCGAATTCACCGGCAAGCTGCTGGTGCAGGGGGAGCCAGACGGCTCCTCCTTCCCCAATGGCGGCATCCGCTCCACCTTTGAGGCCCGCGGCTACACCGCTTGGGACATCACCAGCCCCGCCTACCTGATGCAGACCCCCAATGGGGTCACCCTCTGCATTCCCACCGTTTTCGTTTCCTGGACCGGTGAGGCCCTAGATAAAAAAACACCGCTGCTGCGCTCCAACGCCGCTATGAACCGACAGGCCCAGCGCCTGCTGCGTCTACTCGGTGAAACCGACGTAGCTCCGGTGAACTCCAGCTGCGGCGCCGAGCAGGAGTATTTCCTGGTCGACAACGCCTTCGTCGCCCTGCGCCCAGACCTACTCCTCGCTGGCCGCACCCTGTTTGGCTCCCCGCCCGCCAAGGGCCAGCAATTCGACGACCACTACTTCGGCGCCATCCCCGAGCGAGTGCAGGTGTTCATGCAGGACGTGGAGCAGCAGCTCTACCGCCTGGGCGTTCCCGCCAAGACTCGCCACAACGAGGTGGCACCTGGTCAATTCGAAATTGCGCCCTACTTCGAAGCCGCCAACGTCGCTACCGACCACCAGCAGCTCACCATGACCGTGCTCAAGAGCACGGCCAAAAAGCACGGCTTCTCCTGCCTGCTGCACGAAAAGCCCTTCGCGGGGATCAACGGCTCGGGTAAGCACGTCAACTGGTCGATCGGCAACGCCACCCAGGGCAACCTGCTCGACCCCGGCCAGACCCCCCATGACAACCTGCAGTTCCTGCTGTTCTGCGCCGCCGTAATTCGCGGCGTTCACAGCTACGGACCACTGCTGCGCTCTGTGGTGGCGACCGCCGGCAACGACCACCGCCTTGGTGCCAATGAAGCTCCCCCGGCGATCATCTCGGTGTATTTGGGCAGCCAGCTCGAGGACGTGTTCAACCAGATCCGCGAGGGCAACCTGCAGAGTTCCGCCAAAGGCGGCGTCATGACCCTGGGGGTGGACACCCTGCCGGAATTCACCAAAGACCCTGGCGATCGCAACCGCACCTCACCATTTGCTTTCACAGGCAACCGCTTTGAATTCCGCGCCGTTGGTTCCAACCAATCGGTAGCCGGGCCCCTGGTGGCGATGAACACGGTGCTGGCCGATTCGATCGGCTGGATTGCCGATCGGCTGCAGAGCCAGCTCGAAAGCGGCACCGCCCTAGGAGAAGCGGCCTTCAACGTGCTCCAGCAGGTGATGCGCGAGCACGGCTCCGTCGTGTTTGGCGGTGACGGCTACTCCAGCGAATGGCATCGCCTGGCTGTCGAAGAGCGTGGCCTGGAAAACCTGCGCACCTGCGCCGATGCCTTGCCAGTGCTGCAGCGCCAGGAGGTGCGCGAGCTTTTTGAGCGCCAAGGAGTCCTCAGTGCGGTGGAGCTTGAGAGCCGCTTTGAGGTGTACGCCGAGCAGTACGTGCTGGCGATTGAAGTGGAGGCAAAGCTGGCCCTGCAGATCGCTCGCACCCAGGTATATCCAGCGGCTGTGCGCTATCTAGGCGAGCTGGGCCAGGCCCTACAGGAGCAGCAGGCGATGGGTCTGCATCCCAATCTCAAATTGCGCAATCAGTTGGGCGAACTGCTAGAGCAGCTCAACAACGGTTGCGAGAGCCTCGATCAGTCCCTACATGCCGCGCCCCACGGCACCGAAGCCCACATGCGTCACTGCGCCGATAGGCTGATGCCGCTAATCGGAGACCTGCGTTCGGCGGTGGATGGTCTGGAAGGCTTGGTCGACGACGACCTCTGGCCCCTGCCCAGCTACCAGGAGATGCTGTTCATACGTTGATGCCTGGCGGCCTAGCAACCTGCAACACCGGAAGATGTTGTGAAGGTGACAGTTTCGATCTGGCACAAGGGCCATGATTACGAGCAGAGCAGCGAAGCCAGACATGCCAGCAGTGCGCACCCAATCCCCCAGCCATGTGCGGATCTACCGCCTAGTCGATCGTCAGGGCGCCCCCCATCCGGTGCTCGACGACCTCTACGAATCCCTCGATGCCGCATGGAGCGAAGCGCTGGGCTGGTGGAACGACCACTGCGGTGGCAGCTCAGGCCCTGTGGAGATTGGCGTTGAAGTGAGTACTGCCAGCGGCGACTGGCGCACCCTGCGATTTCCTGGTTGCTGAATCCCTTGCTGCTGCCACCTCTCTCGAGTTGCGCGAGACAGCTGATTCAGGTCACCTGCACGCCCTTCCAGAAGGCCACCCGGCCGCGGATGTTGGCGGCAGCCTCCTTGGGCTCTGGATAAAACCAGACCGCATTGGCGTTCACCTGGCCATTTACCACCAGGTCGTAGTAGTGAGCCGTGCCTTTCCAACCGCACACGCTGGTGTGGCTGGAGGGGCGGATGCAGTCGGGGTCAAGGGCTGCGGCGGGGAAATAGGCGTTGCCGTCAACCTTCACGATGTCATCGCTGCTGGCAATCACCTGACCATTCCACTGGGCTTGCATGGGTCTTGGGGCGCAATTAAGGGCTGATTGTGGCAAGCACCGGGGGTAGGGATGGGGGCGGCAGGTGGGGTGTGGGATCCAGGGCCAGCAACTCGGCGCCCTGGCGACGCAGTTCGAAGTGCAGATGGGGGCCCGTCGCCGAGCCGGTCATGCCCACCATGCCCAGCGGTTGCCCCTGCTCCAGCCAGACGCCGTTCACCACGATGGCGTCGTGCAGATGGGCATAGAGCGTCTGCCAACCCTCGCCATGGTCCAGCAGCACCGTGGTGCCGTAGCCACTGATCGACTCCACCAGCAGCACCCGTCCGGCCCGGGAGGCGAGCACCACCGTGCCCTGCGGCGCCGCCAGATCAATGCCGGTGTGCAGTCGCCAGGCCGAGCGGCGCTCCGAGTAGCGCCAGCCCCAGGGGTCCAGGCTTTCGGCGGGCTGGGCCAACGGGTAAGCCAGGGGCGGCGGTGCGTTATCCGGTGTTGATGTCTGCAAGTTGCCCCGGGCCAGAGATCCCTCCGATCCGGGGAGCCGCACATCAGGCACCGCCACTTGGCGGGGTAGATCCTGGGGCATCGCGGGCAGCAAAGCCTGGGGCTCAGCGGTCTGGGCCCGCAGCGACGACTGGCCCACAACCGCTGCCAAAAACAACGGCAACAGCACGGGCCAGCTCCGGTGGGTCATGGCTCAGGGGATCTGGCTCAGCGCCAATCGGGGTCGTAGATCCGCAGGGTGCCAAATCCCAGCGAAGCTGGCGAGGGGTTGGGGCCGGCTGGGTAGGCCGTCACCTGGAACATGTAGGTGTCGGAGACAGCCGGGTTGTTCCAGGGTTTGAGCACCACGGTGAGCGTGGCCCCGGGGGAAACGGGCTCAGGGAAGCTGAGGGTGAAGCGGCGCGCATCGCTATCGAACTGGGCCTGCACCGGCACGCGGGGACCCTGCTGGCGCGGCCGGCCCAAAAAGGCTGAGGTGCGATCCACAAAGAATGGAAAGCTGGTATCAACGCCGCGGGTCTGCTGAATGGTGAGGCCGCCGAGGGCGGCGCCGGCGTCGGCATCGAGGCTGATCGTGAAGTAGTACTCGGCGCTGGTCTGCCAGACGGTGGTGTAGTAGCTCACCAGATCAACCTTCCACGGAGCCTTGGTGAAGTAGGTGGCCCCCTTGAGTTCCAGGGCTCGAGCGGCGGGGATCGCAAGCGGCGAGAGTCCCTGGCCCCCGGCAACGCACGTGGCCAATGCCCAGCCGAGGGCGACGCATCGAAGACGGGGCACAGGCACTTGAGCGTTAGGTGGCTGGAAAAACGCTAGGGGCGGCCCGCAGGAATGGCTGGGGGTCCTGATCGCGGCGATGGGCCACCGGAATCGGCTGTCCTTGGGCCGTGCTGCCCTCGGGATCCAGGCTGGCGGTGGCCTCCAGGGCCTGGCGCAGGCGCCGGGCCGCATGCAGCGGCATGTCCCGGGGCACGCTGATGCGATCGCGCAGGTAGCGCAGGGCTGCCGCGCTCCCCGCCGGTGGTGGCAGGGGCATGGCGTGGATCAGGGCCGTGAGAGCTGTGCGGAGCGGGACATCGAAGTTTTCCGCTCCCAGGGGGCTGCGGCCAAGAATTGCCGCTCGGTGCTTGATCACCCGGCTGAGGGCAAAGGCTGCAGCATTGGCCGGTTCGGCCTGGCTGGTTTCCGGGTCGGGACTGCCCAAGGGCCAGGGGCCCCGATCGATTTGGGTGGCCAGTGCTTGTTGGTTGGCATCTCCGCTGGCATAGCAGCCACCCATCTGGGGCGGCAAATCGTGGGCGTGGGTGTGGAAGTCGCTCTGGGTGCCGAGGTAGCTGGGGCGCTGCTCCAGCCCCTCAAACCAGCGGCCAATGGCCGGATGCTCGCTGCGCAACAGAAAGCCCTTGTAGTAGGCCAGGCTTGCTGCCATGCGCTCCACGTAGGGCACGAACACCAGATCAGCCGTGCCTAGCTCGCCAAGCAGAAACGGCCCTCTTTGCTGGCTGAGCGCCTGCTCAAAGTTGCCTGCAATGCGCTGAAAAGCTGCCCTGGCAGCTTGCTCCTGGGCGGACCGCAGCCCCGGGCTGCAGAGCCATTGGCACCATGCCCGGAACAACAATCGCTCCAACTGGCGCAGGGGCACCACCGCCGGGTCGTTCATGCCGGGCCCTAGGGGCCCGAAGGCCCCCTCGAGGGCTTCAAGAATGCGATCGCTCTCAGTGATCAGGCGGCCATCGAGCTCAAGCGCCGGCAGCATCCCCGAAGGAACTAGCCGTTTGAACCAAGCCTCCTTTTCGCCGTAGCAAAACATGGTGACCTTGCGAATCCGGTAGGGGATCCGCTTCTCTTCGAGCCAAAGCCACACCTTCTGGCAGTAGGGGCACCAGGCATGGTGGTCGCGGAAAAGAGTGACCCGCACTGCCTCCTCCGGCTGACCAAACAAACGCAGCCGGGCCTGGGCGCTGGTGGGACCGTTGACTGGATCGGCTGGGGACGCACCGAAGCGTTCGAGCTCTTGCCAATCGAGCACTCCCTGGGCTGTCGACGCCATCCCTATCGCTGCAGCAGCCTTGGTTCTAGGAGCTCGCGGGGTGCTCGGTGGCCTAACTAACTTTCAAGAGCGAAGTTTCATACCAGAGATCCAATGTTCGACGCCTTCACCAAGGTTGTTGCCCAGGCTGATGCCCGTGGCGAATTCATCAACGCCGGCCAGATCGATGCCCTCGCAGCGATGGTTGCCGAAAGCAACAAGCGCATGGATACGGTGAACCGCATCACCTCCAACGCTTCTGCCATCGTTACCAACGCTGCCCGCGATCTCTTCGATCAGCAGCCCGCCTTGATCTCTCCAGGTGGCAACGCCTACACCAGCCGCCGCATGGCTGCTTGCCTGCGCGACATGGAGATCATCCTTCGCTACGTCACCTATGCCGTTTTCACTGGCGATGCTTCCGTGCTGGAAGACCGCTGCCTCAACGGCCTGCGTGAGACCTACCTCGCCCTCGGCGTTCCTGGCGCTTCTGTGGCAGAAGGCGTTCGCAAAATGAAGGACGCTGCTATCTCGATCGCTAACGATCGCAACGGCATCACCCCTGGCGATTGCTCCGCCCTGATGTCCGAAGTTGGCACCTACTTCGACCGCGCTGCTGCTGCAGTCGGCTGATTGGGCACAAGCCCAGCAATGTCCCTCTGGGAGGAGCCCAACAGCTCACCCAGAGAGTTTTTTGGTTTCCGGTTGCACTGGAGATCAAGAGCCAAGGGATGGGGCCAGGCAGCTCAGCTGAAGACCTCAATAGTGAGCATCAGGGCATCAATCACGAAGGATTGTTTCACTCAGCCGCAGACAACTAACTCGTGAACCGATCTAACCGTGAACGGATCCAACATCACAAAAATCTGAGGACCAGTCATGGAGTTGCCCAGTTAGCCCTCCAGACCCACTCTGCCGTCGATCCTCGGCGGCACCTCCGGCGGCTTCTAGTCAGCGATGTCCGTCCCAAGATTGGGCTGCCAGCCAACTCAGGGCGGAAGGGATCAGCGTTCTCGTGAACGGTGTCATTTGCTACCCACAGGACTGCAGCGCTGCACGATTGTGGCCTGGTGAACATTAGAGGTCACCTTCCTTCATGGCCCAAGTCCCCATCGCTGGCGGCGGTCCAACCCCGCTCGCTGTCTTTGATCGATTCCGCACCCAGCTTCTCGCCAAGGTTCAGGAGCCTGAACTGAAGCGTTACGCCGTGATGCTGCTCGCCTTTGGTGCTGGCCTTCTGCCGCTGATGGCAGGCTCCGCCAAGGCAGCCTTGGCGAAGGTCCCCACCGACGGCGCCGACACCCTCCTGATGCTGATGGGTTCAGCCCTGGTTCTACTTATGACCCCAGGCCTGGCGTTCTTCTACGGCGGCTTCACCCGCGCCAAGAACGTGCTCAACACCATGATGATGAGCTTTTTCCTGATGGGGCTCATCGGTGTCGTCTGGGTTGTGATCGGCTACTCCCTCTCCTTCGACACCGGCTTCGGCAGCCCCTTCATCGGTGGTCTCGGCCAGATGTGGCTCAACGGCGTGGGCGGTGAGCTCGGTGATGCTCCACTAGCTGATGGTTTCGCCATCTCCGCTTCCTCCTTCGCCCTTTTCCAGGGCATGTTCGCGATCATCACCCCGGCGCTTATTTCCGGCGCCCTTGTGGAGCGGATCAACTTCAAGGCCTGGTTCTGGTTCTCCCTGCTCTGGAGCCTGTTCATCTACTGCCCCATGTGCAAGATGGTTTGGGGCGGTGGATACATCGGTCCCTTTGGTGAGATCGGCGCCATCGACTTTGCCGGCGGCACAGTTGTTCACATTGCTGCAGGCGTGGCGGCTCTGGTGGCCACTGCGATTGTGGGTCCGCGCAGCGGCTTCCCAGGCAGCAAGCGTCCTCCCCACAACGTGCCCTTCATCCTCTTGGGTGCAGGCCTGCTCTGGTTCGGCTGGTTCGGCTTCAACGGCGCCAGCTACTTCGCTGCTAAGGGTGCCGGCTTCTCCTTCCTGACCACCACCCTGTCGGCCTCAACGGCCCTGCTCACCTGGTGCTTGATTGAGTGGTTCCGTGATGGCAAACCCACCGCCGTGGGAGCCGCCACCGGCGCCGTGGCTGGTCTGGTGGGCATCACCCCCGCCGCAGGCTTCGTCTACATGCCCCAGGCTCTAATCATCGGTGCGGCGACCTCCATCGCCTGCTATATCGCAGTTCAGGTGAAGTCGGCCATCAACTTTGATGACTCCCTCGATGCCTTCGCCGTCCACGGCGTAGGTGGCACGGTGGGAGCCCTGCTCACCGGCGCCCTAGCCATCCCTGCCCTGGTGCCGGCCGACTACTTCCCCAAATCGGCAGCAATCCTCGCCAGCGGCGGCAACACCGCCCTGTTCGTGGCCCACGTCAAGGCCGTGCTGATCAGCTACGGGTTTGTCGGCATCGGCACCGCGGTCATTCTCTGGATCGTTGGCGCCACGGTGGGCCTGCGGGTCACTCCTGAGCAGGAAGAACGTGGTCTCGACTTCGTCGCCCACGGGGAAGAGGCTTACGACCCCACGACCAACTGAAGCTGAATCACCATGAAAATGATCACGGCAATGGTCCGCCCTTCCAAGGTGGAAGCAATCAAAACAACCCTCGTCGGCCTCGATGTGGTCGGCATGACTCTTGTCGATGTCCGCGGTTTCGGTCGACAGAAGGGTCAGGTGGAGCGCTACCGCGGCAACGAGTTCACCGTTGACTTCCTACCCAAGTCCAAGATCGTTGTGGTGGTGACTGACGACAAGTTAGAAGCCACCCTCACTGCCATCCTCGAGGCCGCCCGAACCGGCGAAATCGGTGATGGCAAGATCTTCGTCACCCCCGTTGAGGAAGCCATCCGCATCCGCACCGGTGAGCGCGGCGACACGGCGATCTGAGCACCCACCTCTTGATTTGATGTGGTGTTCCCATCTGGGACACCTCAACTGCCCCCCGTCAGGGGGGCTTTTTTATGGCTGCTGACAATGCCACCAGCTTCCCTGGATTCGTCGCTGAGCTGGGGAGCACCCTTCCGCCCAAGGACTTCACGCCATAGCGTGAGGACCTCCATTCCTTCATCTCCAAGCCCCATGAACAGCTCCTACGACCTGATCGTGCTGGGGGCCGGTTCGGGTGGTCTAGCTGCTGCCAAACGGGCCGCTGCCCATGGCGCCCGGGTGGCGATCGTGGAGGGCGATCGGGTGGGCGGCACCTGCGTGATCCGCGGCTGCGTGCCTAAGAAGCTGCTGGTTTATGGCTCCGCCTATAAACACTTGCTTGCAGATGCAGCCAGCTATGGCTGGGAAATCGAGGGGATTCGCCGCAACCCCAGCACCCTGCTGGCCAATGTGCGCACCGAGGTGGATCGTCTCAATCAGCTGCACCTCGGCTTTGTTGAGAAAGCGGGGGTAGAGCTGGTGCGCGGCTGGGGCTGCTTTGAAGACGCTCACACCATTGCCGTTGGCGAGCGCCGCCTGCGGGCCGAGCGCATCTTGATTGCGGTGGGGGGGCGGCCCCAGCGGCCAGCGATTCCAGGGGCAGAGCTGGGCTGGGTGAGCGATGAGATGTTTCTGCTGGAGCAGCTGCCAGAGCGCATTGTGGTGGTGGGAGCTGGCTTCATCGCCTGTGAATTCGCCTGCATCCTCAATGGCCTTGGCGTGGCAGTGACCCAGCTGGTGCGCGGCAATCATTTACTGCGGGGCTTTGATCTTGAAGCTGCCAAGGCGGTCCAGGAGGGCATGGAGCAAGAGGGTGTTGAGATTCTCTTTGCCCACAGTCCTGCAGCTATCACTGGCAGTGCCGGCAACCTCAGCGTCCACACCGAGGCTGGCGAAATCATTCCTTGCGGTGGGGTGTTGCTTGCCACCGGCAGGCGCCCTTTCCTGGAGGGCCTGCGCCTTGAGGCAGCGGCTATCGCCACTGAGGCCAATCGCATTCCGGTGGATAGCGAGCAGCGAACAAACGTGCCCCACATCTATGCAGTTGGCGATGTCACCGACCGCATCAACCTCACCCCGGTTGCCATTGATGAGGGACGCGCTTTTGCCGACAGTGTCTATGGCACTAGCCCGCGCCAGGTTGACCACAGCCTGGTGGCCTGTGCGGTGTTCAGTCAGCCGGAGTTGGCCAGTGTGGGGCTCAGCGAAGAGGAGGCGATCCAGCGCCACGGCCCTGAGGGCGTGCGGGTGCATCGGGCCCGTTTCCGGCCGATGAGCCAGGCCTTGCCGGCCCGGGGGCCCAGGGTATTGCTCAAGTTGGTGGTGGAGCTGGAAAGCGGCAAGGTGCTGGGCTGCCACATGGTCGGCGAGCACAGCGCTGAAATTATCCAGATGGCAGCCATCGCCATTGGCATGGGCGCCACCAAGGCCGACTTTGATCGCACCATGGCCCTGCACCCCTCGGTTGCCGAGGAGTTTGTGACCATGCCGAACTAGGCCGGGAGCCGGCTTTTGCGCCAATCATCCGCCAGCATCACCACAAGTGGCGCTAGCAAGATCATCGGCAGGGCCCGGCTGTCAATTGGCACCATCGCCGCTAGCCGCGCCAGGGGCGGCCAATAGAGCAATAGCGCTGTGAAGAGAATTTCAGCTGCTATGCCAAGCCAAAGCAGGGGATTGCGGCGCCAGCCCTGCTGCACCAAGTTGACGAAGGCGGAGCGATGCTCACTGCGGCAGGCCATCCCCACACCCTGCTGCTGCCAGCTGAGCAGGTAGGCCGTCATCGACACCACGGCTTCGCTCAGGCCCAGCACCAGATAGGCGCGCAGCATCAGGGGCCGATCCAGCAGCGGCGCCGAGCGGCGCCGGGGCGGTTGGCGCATCAATCCAGATTCGGGCGCCTCGGCGCCTAGCCCTAGGGCGGGTAGTAAATCGGTGCCCAGATCCACCGCCAGGATTTGCAGCACGGTTAGGGCCGCCGGGATTTGCACGGTCACCATGGCTAGAAACGGAGCCATCTCGGCCACGTTGCTAGCCAGCACGTAGGGCAGGAACTTGCGAATGTTGGCCACAACCCCGCGGCCAAAGCGCACAGCCGTGACGATCGTGGCGAAGTTGTCGTCTAGCAGCACCACATCGGCGGCCTCCCTTGCCACATCGGTGCCCACCAGGCCCATAGCTATGCCCACATCGGCCGCCCGCAAAGCCGGGGCATCATTAACTCCATCGCCAGTGACTGCAACCACTTCGCCGAGGGAGCGGTAGGCCTGCACAAGCCGCAGCTTCTGCTCCGGGGCCATCCGGGCAAACACCAGCCGGTTGCGGTATTTGAGCAACTGGCGCAGGTGCACATCGCTGATCAGTTCGAGCTGGTCGCCCTGGATCACCCGCACCGGATCGGCCTGGGGGTGGTTGTCGCCCTTGGCCGGCATATCCAGCAGGCCGATCTGGCGCGCTATGGCCTGGGCGGTGAGGCCGTAGTCGCCAGTCACCATCGTGACCTTGATCCCAGCCTGGTTACACTGGCGAATCGCCTCAGGCACCTCCGGCCGGGGCGGGTCGTAGAGCGCGATCAAGCCCAACAAGCTGAGCTTTTGCTCCAGTTGATCGGCTGGGGCTTGCCCCTCCGCGGCCTCGAGCCGGCGCTGGGCCACGGCGATGACGCGGTAGCCGCGGCATGCAAGGTCGTCGTTGGCGGCCACTGCCTGGGCTCGGCCCTCTGGGCTACAGCGCTCCAGCAGCTCCAGGGGTGCCCCTTTGGTGATCAGCTGCAGGCCGGCCTCGGTGGCCACGATCACGCTCATTCGGCGCCGATGGGAATCAAATGGCAACTCCCGGCTGCGGGGATGGCGCTGCTGATGCACCTCGAGGCCCAGCTCTCGAGCCTGGGCTGCCACCAGCAGGGCCGTTTCAGTGGGATCGCCGAGGGCTCGGCTGCCGTCACCGCTGGCTTTGAGCTGGGCGTTTGAACAAAGGCAGGCCGCCAGCAACAGCTCGGCTTCTCCACCTCGATCAATCACTTGCTTCTCGGCTGCCTGGGGCAGCCAGATCTCCTCCACCGCCATGCGGTTTCAGGTGAGGGTGC
Source organism: Cyanobium sp. L1E-Cus (assembly GCF_024345755.1). Lineage (NCBI taxonomy): Bacteria > Bacillati > Cyanobacteriota > Cyanophyceae > Synechococcales > Prochlorococcaceae > Cyanobium > Cyanobium sp. L1E-Cus. The sequence continues at coordinate 252,651 of NZ_JAGQBS010000004.1, forward strand.
CGGTTTTATCGCTGCAGATCACGCTTACCGAGCCGAGGGTCTCCACGACTGCAAGCCTCCGCACCAGTGCTTTCTGACTGGCCATGCGCTGCACGTTGATCGCCAGGGCCAAGGTGACCGTGGGCAGCAAGCCCTCGGGCACGTTGGCAACGATGATTCCCACAGCGAACACCAGGCTTTCGAGGGGACCCATCCCCACAAACAGAAGGCTGAGGCTGAAGGTGATCGCCCCCATGATTAAGGCGATGGCTGTGATGGTGCGCACGATGTGGCCCACCTGCTGCTCCAAGGTGCTGATGCCCCTGGTTGTGGCGGCGGTGAGGTGGGCCACATGGCCGAATTCAGTTTCACCGCCGGTGGCGTAAACGATGGCCTCGCCGCGACCGCCGGCCACGCTGGTGCCCGCCAAAACCAGATTGGCCCGTTCCCGGGTCGGGATCAGAACAACTTTGCCTGCCGGAGGTGAGTCGATGGCATCGGCATGGCGCGCCACTGGCTGGGATTCGCCAGTGAGCACCGAGAGATCCAGGCTCAGTTCGTTGGCCTGGATCAGGCGCGCATCGGCGGGCACCTGGTCTCCCTCCTCCAGCAGGATTCGGTCGCCCGGCACGAGCAGCTCGGCATCTAGCTCGGTGAGTTCACCGTTGCGCCAGAGCCGCACCTGGCGGGGTAGGGATCGCTTCAGCGCCGCCAGGGTGCGCTCGGCTTGGTAGTCCTGCCAGAAGGAAAACAGGCCGTTGACCAGCACTACTGCCCAAATAGCCCAGCCCAGCTGGGGCGTGCCCGCTGCAAATGCCAGGGCGCCAGCCACCCAGAGCAGCAGGGCCATGAAGTGCACCAGTTGATCGACAAACCTCAGCAGCAGGGAACGGCGGCGCTGGCTTGGGAGGCGATTGGCTCCAAACCGCTCCAACCGCCGCTGGGCCTCTGAGTCGCTAAGGCCTTGGAGTGTGCACTGCAGAGCTGCCGGCACTGCCTGCGCTGGGAGGCTCCAGATCGGCTGGCTAGCAGAGAGCTGCATGGCGGGTTAGCTAGATCGTGGGGCAAGGCCCTTCTCGTCAAACACCCCTTCAAAGAGAACAGAACTCAAGTAGCGCTCGCCTGAGTCGGGCAGCACTACCACGATGGTTTTGCCGGCGTAGGCCTCCTCTCGGGCTAGCCGCAGGGCGGCCGTGGCTGCGGCACCACAGGAGATGCCCGCCAGGATTCCCTCTTCCTTCATCAGCCGGCGGGCCATGGCCACCGCCTCCTCGTCGCTAACGGTTTCGACCCGGTCCACCAGGTCCAGAGCGAGGTTTGCGGGCACAAAGCCAGCGCCGATGCCCTGGATCTTGTGGGGACCGGGCTTGAGCTCCTGCCCTGCCTTGGCCTGGCTGATCACTGGGCTGTTGACGGGTTCAACTGCCACCGAAACCAGCGGCTTGCCCAGGGTTCCCTTGATGTAGCGGCTGACGCCAGTGATGGTGCCTCCGGTGCCCACACCCGCCACGAGTACGTCCACCTGGCCGTCTGTGTCGGCCCAGATTTCGGGGCCGGTGGTGTCGTGGTGGATCTGGGGGTTTGCCGGATTGGAAAACTGCTGCAGAAGGACGTAGCGGTCGGGGTCGGAGGCTGCCATTTCCTTGGCAGCGCCGATGGCGCCGGGCATACCCATCCTTCCTTCAGTAAGAACGAGGTGGGCGCCGTAGGCCGTGAGCAGTTTGCGGCGCTCCAGGCTCATGGTCTCCGGCATCGTCAGGGTTAGGGGGATCCCCTTGGCGGCGGCCACGAAAGCCAGGGCGATGCCGGTATTGCCGCTGGTGGGCTCCACCAGCTCCTTGCCAGGTCCCAGCAGTCCCTCCTGCTCGGCTCGCCAAATCATGGCGGCGCCGATGCGGCACTTCACCGAAAAGGCAGGGTTGCGGCCTTCAATCTTGGCCAGTACGCGGGCCTTGCATCCCTCGGTGACCCGATTGAGCTGCACTAGGGGGGTTTTGCCGATGGTGAGGCTGTGGTCGGCGTAGACGCTCGTCATCCGTTTGGGGAGCCATTCTCTTGGCGCACCCTAGGGATGCTCTGCCAAGCGAACAGCAGGAATTAGCCGGTATTTACAGGCCTTGTGGTCAACAACATCGATCTGCAGTCGGTGAGCCAACTCGATGCCTCACGCAAGGCCTTGGGCTTGGCCCCTGGGGTTGACCCGATTGGGCCCTACCGCACCCCAACATAAGCAGCACTTATGGGATTCATCAGCAGGGCTTTGGCGCCTCCCGGCCGGCCTTCTCACTAATCCCGCAATCTTCCGTTACAGTCCTGTTACGCAATGTCCTTGCGCTCGACGGGATTCCGTCTGGTGGCTTGCCACCTTCCATACCCGTTCCTCTGGAACAACCTCTTCTCGTTCTCATGACAACCACTATTCAGCAGCGCCAAGGCGCTTCTGCGTGGAACCAGTTTTGCGACTGGGTCACCTCCACCAACAACCGCCTCTATGTGGGCTGGTTCGGTGTGCTGATGATCCCCTGCCTACTGGCTGCCACCATCTGCTTCATCGTGGCCTTCATCGCCGCACCCCCTGTCGACATCGACGGCATCCGTGAGCCCGTAGCCGGCTCCCTGATGTACGGCAACAACATCATCTCCGGTGCTGTTGTTCCTTCCAGCAACGCCATCGGCCTGCACTTCTATCCCATCTGGGAAGCCGCCAGCCTCGATGAGTGGCTCTACAACGGTGGTCCTTTCCAGCTGGTGGTCTTCCACTTCCTGATCGGCATCTACGCCTACATGGGACGCGAGTGGGAGCTTTCCTACCGCTTGGGCATGCGCCCCTGGATCTGCGTTGCCTACAGCG